>JADZDJ010000175.1 GCA_020851115.1 Pirellulales bacterium | reverse complement strand
CTCCCCCAGTGGCAATTCACCATTTGTCGATGCCGCGGCGTATATCAACAACATTCCCGAGGCCGCCGGAACGACCGCGCTTTACGATATGGATTCGCGCAACGACAAGCTGTATCTGCAGAATCCACCCAATAACGGCACGCTCACGGAAGTCGGCCAATTCGGTGTCACGATCGATGCGAACGCCAATATCGGCTTCGACATCTACACGACACCCGGCGATGCCGATCCAACAATTGGCGGCGACTTCGGATTTGCCGTATTAACGCGGCCCAATGCACCGCTCGGCGGACCACTCGGAGCATATCTATTGTACGACTTAAACCTCGCGACCGGCGGTATTTCGAACGGCGCCCTTGTTGGCCCGGCTGCAGCGCCATTCGACTTTGTCGGCGGATTCTCGGTGCTGCCGGTTGAGATTCCCGAGCCGGCAGGTGTGGCATTGTTCGTTTGCGCGGCCATCGCGGTGCTCGGCGGGTTCCGTCGACGAAACAGCTAGGCAGTGAATCACGATGGGGCGATCATATTAGCGGCCCAGTGCGTGCGATCGCACTGGGCCGCTGCGTTTTGACAACTTTGTGACATTGCGTTATCGTGATCCGGCATCAACGAAGATCGTTGCCAAGTTCGGAATGCATTGCAAGTACGAGCAAATTCCTTGGACTCAAATCGAGGGTGGCTATGTCCTCACTATGCACTCGTCCTGTAAAGCACTTTAGTATTCGACAATTGCTTTCTGGGTTAGCCGCGGCGGTAGTCATCGTTGGCATCTGCGGGACCGTTCGCGCTGCCGAACCGACGATGATTAAGCTCTGGGAGAAGGGCGCGCCCGGAACGCCGGCGACAAAGCCACAGGACGAACCGATCCTGCTGATGACACAACCCGCCGCTGCTGCCGCAATCCCCACGGCTGTCATCGTCGTGCCGGGCGGCGGCTACGGCAGCTTGGCGATGGATCATGAGGGGCAACAAATTGCCGAATGGCTGAACGGGATGGGAATCTCGGCGTTCATTCTGAAGTATCGCATGCACGCTACTGGCCACATGCATCCCGTGCCGATGATGGATGGCCAGCGGGCGATTCGCACGGTGCGGGCTCGTGCCAAGGAGTGGAATATATCGCCAGAAAGAATTGGCGTGATCGGATTCTCGGCCGGCGGGCATCTGACGAGCACGCTGGGCACCCACTTCGACGCGGGCGATCCGAAGAGTGCGGATCCGGTCGAGCAAGTGGGTTCTCGCCCCGACTTCTTGATTCTGTGTTATCCCGTGATTTCAACAACGGCCGACTACGCGCACATAGGATCGGTGGGAAATCTGCTCGGCCCGAATCCCGACGCCAAACTGCTCGAGCATCTTTCCAGCGAGAAGCAGGTAACAGCCAGGACGCCGCCCACCTTCATCTTTCAGACGACGCAAGACACTGGCGTGCCGGCCGAGAATTGCATTGCATTCTACCTCGCGCTGCACAAGGCAGGCGTACCGGTTGAAATGCACATCTTCGAGTCGGGCCGACACGGTGTTGGGCTGGCCAAAGGGCTCGGCGCCACGAGTAAATGGCCCGAGCTTTGCCACGAATGGCTGAAAGCGCATGGCTTGCTGAAATCGGCTTCCAACGAGGTGATACGTTTTCGCGACAAGCCGCGCTCCTCCTGAATTGGAATGAGCCGCGAGCGATTCACTTGTTGCCCTCGAGGCTGACGTTTACCAGGAAATCATCGCGAAGAAAATTGCGCCCGAGCAACATCGGATAGGTCATTTTTTCGCGATTGTTCAGCGTTACCAGAACTTCCTTTACCACGTCTTCGCATCGCAGCCGTAAGCGGACCGTGTAGCGCTCTTCGTCGTGTTCCGCTGTTTTCACTACGACAAAGTCGGCTACTTTCGCACGCAGCCATTTCGTTTTGCCGTCCACGCCCTTCGTTCGGAACCGAATGGGTTTGCCAATATTCTCTTTGGGATCGTTCGACGCCTGTTGAATTTCAAACGCGTCGCAATGCATCGAGCACGTGGCGGCCCCAGTATCGACTCGTGCCGCGAGCTTTATGTCGGAACCAATCTCGGTGACGATTGCCGTCGTGCCGATGACTCGAGCGAGCGGAGAGACACGTGGCGATGCAGGCGAGCCTTCCGCCCACGCACGACAAGGCGCCATCAGCAATGCCGAAATCGTGAAGACGTACCACTTCCGAATCGGTATGCGACGTTTCAACGTATTGATATTGGCATGCGTCATGCCGGCCCCCCGACCTATACACGCTTAAATGCTTTGGCGTTTTCGCCTCCAACCGCAGTGTAAATATGGAACCGGCCGTTGTCGATGCTTTTCGGCCGGAGAATTGCCGTGAAATATCCGTCTCTTGCTTTGGCGTTCGCCGGACCTGATAACGGTTGTTGTGGGGCGGCCCAGAACATTGGAAAAGGAGGGGCCGATGGGGAAGTTCAACTCTCAGAAGAACCGTGCCGTTTGGTTCGATATTCCGGGTGCTGACTTGGCTCGCGTGATCGAGTTCTATCAGGCTTTCGTCGGAGTTGGCGTGGAACGGCAAGTGGGCGGTACGCCCTGTGGCGTCATTGAGCCACGACGAAGGGAACAGCGGATGTCTACTGGTTGAGGCGAACAAAGAAATCGCGCTCGGCGGCGTTCTGGTTTACCTAAACGTCAATGGCCGCATCCGCGGCGCCGTCGGCGTGCCCACGCGGCGTCGATTGGTACAATTCGGGCACGGGTCGAGGCGGAGTACGCCGAGCGACTGTAAAATGCCGGCCGGCGGGCCGGTTTCTGCTGGCAATGGATATACGACGCGAAATTGAGCGCCGGCTCGATTGTGTCGCGCCGCCTGACGGATTGTACTTTTCCGGCGAATGATGAATTAGGACCTATCCCAAAATCGTCGGGGACTGGCTCATTTTGCGGAGTCTGCGGAGCAAAATGTGCCTGTCCCCCTCTCAGCCGACGATTTTGGGATAGGTCCTTACAGCGGCAATGCGAATACGCGATAGTGGAATGCCTGACGAAGGATATTGGGAATCTCTTTTCGACGTTCCGCTGGTACTTTCGCGCTTCGGCATCGAGCGGTTTCGCGACGTCGCCGAACTTGGCTGCGGATACGGTACGTTTTCCGTTCCAGTCGTTCGCGCGATTCGCGGAACGCTGTATGCATTCGATATTGACCCGGCGATGGTGGACCGGACGCGCGAACGCTCCCGAGGCCTGTCCGTTGTCGCTGAGATTCGCGATGTCGTCAGCCTCGGTTTCGATGTTTCAGTCGACGCTGTTCTGCTGTTCAATATCCTTCACTGCGAACTACCGGTCGCGTTGTTGAAGCAAGCGTCGAGCGCACTAAGGCCGCTGGGCGAAGTACTGGTGATCCACTGGCGGCACGATATCGTGACGCCGCGCGGGCCAGGTTTCGAAATTCGGCCGACGCCGGAGGCGATTGTCGGCTGGGCGACTGAAGCAGGCAGCCTGGAACTCATTGGTTCGACGATGGACCTGCCCCCCTGGCATTACGGTCTGCGTTTTCGGCTACGGGCGTCGTCGAGAGACCACTGACCGCCGCCAGGTTGCGACGCCTGTCAGACTCCGGTGCGAATCCGCGTGCCGAATTGCACGCTGTTGGCGATTTCTTGCGGTGAAATATTTTTGGGGAAGTACGCGCCGCCAATCTTGGCGTTGTGCAGCGAACAGCCTTCGAGGTCGATATCGCGCAAGTCGAGGCCGCGAAGATCGGCATCTCGCAAGTAAGCGTCGCGCAGAATCAACTTCGATACATCGACCTGGCTCAGGTCGACCGCCCGCAAGTCGGCGCCGGAGAAATCGATCCGTTCGCGTCCTTCCGTATGCTCCCGGAAGTGCTGGAAGTCGTACTCGCGCAGGTCGCGAAACGCGGGATCATCAATAAACTTCGGTACAGGCATAGAGTGTCTCCCTATCCAAGCATAGCACGCAAAAAATGGGTGGGGATTCGTCGCCTTTTCGGCGGAATTTGAGCGCAGCGAAGCGCCCGGCGTCTAGCGGTGGCGGCAACGCCGCTACGGCAACAAACTTGCTCGAACGCTTGCATGAAGACGTTTCGCCCGTAGGCGCCGGTGCCGGCCCGGAACAGGCCGGCTAAGTGAGGTGTTCGGCACACCACGGGCAGTGCGTCCAGAACTCGCGCAGCACGCCCCAGCCGCACTTGTCGCAGGCGTCTTTGTTGCCAGTAATCTTCCACGCCTGCTTCACTTTCGTGTGGCACCACGGGCAGTAACGCATGAACGCCATCAAATCCTTGCGGTCACACTTGGCATTGCGGCAGCGCGCCTCGTAACGGCGGTCGGTGTACTCACGCTCGGAAGTGTCCTCGAAACCCGGGCCGTAACACCAGGGGCAGTACGCCCAATCTAGCTTTGTTCCGCGGTTGCAGCGCGGGCAGACGGCCGGGAATGGCGACTCATCGCGCAGAATTCTGCGATCGTCGCCGCACCAAGGGCAAGCGATCATGTATTCCGACACCGGCCCTTCGCATTTGCGGCAGTGCAAATGGGTATCGAGTTGCCGGCCGAACTGACGTTCGAATTGCTGCAGGCGAATCGCCTTCCAATCGCGCTTCGTCGTTTGCTTCGATTTCTTTGGCTGGCGCGTTCGTAAATAGTGGCGTAAGACTTTCGGCTTCGCGCGCAGATACGCGGCGAGCATTTGGCCGGCATCCTCAAACCGCCGACTCGGTTTCAAATCGAGGGCGCGGCGGAGGATGGCGATCATGTCTGGGTGCAGCACCTGCCGCAACCGGGTATAACCCGCCAGCGGCCATTCGAACGGCCATTCCGGCAGGCGACCGGAAAACATCTGCCACAACACCAATCCGACCGCGAATACGTCCGATCGCCGCGACGGCCGGCCCATTGCTTGTTCAGGCGCCATGTAGCCCACCGTCCCCGCGCCAGAAGCGGAGATCGTTCGGCGCGCGACCTTCGAAATGCCGAAATCGGTGAGCCGCAGTCGGCCATCTGGGAAGAGCAGCAAATTGTCCGGTTTGACGTCACAGTGAATCACATGCTGTTCATGCGCGAACGCGACCGCTCGCAGCAGTTGTTCACCGAAATCGAGAGCGCTTCGCAAGGAAAGCCGTCGTGCCAGTCGCTCTTCAAGCGATTCCTCGCCAAGCGGGAGTGCGATCACTAAATGGCCATCAATGAAATCGGCGCTCTTGAGTCGCAGGATGTTGGGGTGATCGAGCTTGGCCGCGAGCCGCACTTCGCGTGAAAAATCGTCCAGCGACTCCTTCGTAACCAGTCCCTTATGCGGAATCTTGAGTGCGACGTGAATGCCTTCCAACGTATCGAGCGCGCGAAAAACCGTCGCATACGGCCCATTCGCGAGCCGCGACTTGAGTTTGTACTTGCCGATCTTTTGGCCAGGTTTCAGCATGCACGTGCAAAATGCGATTAACGGATCTCACGCCAAGACGCTGAGACGCGAAGAATCAAAAGCAATTCTCAAACTGCCAAATCCGCTCGATGCATCAACGGCTCGGTCGCAGGGAACTTGGGTCACCCTTGGCAGAGTCATCTGTATAAATTGCTACGTGCGCCCCATTGGCGTCAACGAGCGGATAAAGCAATCACTTCAGGGCGTGTGTTTTCGAATAGTTGTGTTTGGTCTACATGTCCGACAATGTCGCCATACCAGCACTTTGAAACTCGCTGATAATGCCTCATGTACTTTACCTTATGCCCTATTTTCCATGATAACTGCCGCGGCGAAAATGGAGCCCTCACAACCCAGAACATTGTCCAGGCCCGCCGGACGCCGACAGCGTTAAACTCCCCTAATTCTGTCGCCGACGACCCTTTCGCCAGCCAATCTCGCGTTTGGTCGCGAGATTTGGCCTTACGATCTCCATGACCCGCAAAGCCCGGCCGCGCCAATGCCCGCTCCGAGGCGGCGGTTACCGGTGTGGGATGGCAGCCCGGGCGTCAACCGACCGAAAGCAGCAGCCAGTAGCCGATCGCCCCTTACGCAGCCGAGCCCGGGAACCGCTCCTTACGGGACCGCTGCACGTCGCCGGCGGCCAGAACAAGACGTCGGGAATTCGGTGACAGCCGGACAGCGGTTCATTTTGGAGTCAAGGTGGCTGGGGGTGAGCGCAGCGCGCCCCCAGCAGCGCCGCGAACTGGGGGGCGCGCCTTTGGCTCGACCCCAGCCACCCGTTGCAAGGATTGATCAAACTGACCCACTACCGACAACTGGCCCTCCCTTCACCTTCCGTAATTCCTCGCTTACGGCTGCCGCGGCGAAAGCGAAAGCTCTCTCAACTGCCTGATGTTCTTCCAAATTGAGTTCGCCCGTCCGTTCATTCATGAAGAACTTCTTCACCTCGATTGCCAGCACGCACACCGAGTTGGAAAAATTCTCATGAATCCAGCGCGGCAGCTGGCCGCCAAAGAACTTCACATTCTCACGGACGTCGAGACGCCGTCCCAGGAAATCGAATTCGCGCATGGCGTGCAACCAGCAGTCGACAATTGGCGACCACAACGCTCGGGCCATGGTGCCCGTGCCGAGGTTCACGTCCGGGTTGCTATCCTGGCCGGCCGGGCCGCCTGCCTTGTCTCGCACGTGATTGTAACTGTGCAAGTCAAACACAACGACCTCACCGTGAAGGGATACCAGCCGTGTGAGGAGCAATTTCAGATGGGCATAGAACTCGTCGTACACCTGCAGCGAATGCTGCAAAGCCGCGGCCGGCGGTTTGCATTTCCACACGTCGAGGCCCGAAGCATCGGCCCGAGTGTTGTAAACGGCCTTATCTCGGGGACGATCGAGGTCGAGCTCAAACCGCGATCGGCGAACGATGATGCGCGTGGGGGCGATCGAGGTCCAAACTGCCGTATACGGATTTTCCTCGCCGCGGCGCCGGGATTCATCCAGGTTGAGACAAGCCGCCACCTCGGGGCGAACATAATGGCCGTCGTGCAGCGCGCAGGCCGCGAGCGGTCCTTCACCGATCTCCATTAGCCAAATGGGGGGCTCTTCCATTGCGACAATCCCGGGTGGCAACGCCCAACGCCGCGTCCATCGGCTCGCTGTCGGCAGCCAATCGAACGAACTTCTTCGCGACCCGAAATCGATCGTAGCGATTGCCATTGTCAATGGCAATCAAGCTACCAGGGGATGCACGTGTCGAATTGCGCATCGTTTCAATGCGCGGCAGGCGCGTATAAATAGGCGAAACCGTGATATTTCCAACGCAATGACCGTTGTGAGGCGGTCCGTTAGCAACGCACGCTGCTAATTCCGTCAGCACTGACGACGTCGATCATGTTCCGAACGCCGTGTACGCCGGGAACGCGTCGAACGGCTTCTTGCACGAGCTGCTTCAGGTAGAAGGATGGAAGTCTACCCGTGAGCAGCAATGTGCGGCCGTCTTGGGTGATGGCCACATCATTCATTCTGCCGCGAAAATGTGGGTGACTTTCCAAATAAACACGGGCTATCGCGCCTATATTGGAACGCTCGCGGCTAGAGACAGAATGATCGATTACCGCTGCTTGCATCCTATATTCCTCCTGCAAAAGTTCCGGCACAGCGCATCTCCGTCAATTTGGGTGGACAGAGTTGGTTGGAAAAAGGTAAGGTGGCCGCCAAAAGAATCTGCTGTTGCGATTCGAGCTTTCGATACGCGTTAATTAATAACTAGCAAGCTTTGTGCCAATCCCAACTTTCGCCATGAATTTGACGGGGCCACTTGCCCGCAATCGCAGAATAGCCTGAAGGCGCAGGTCGCTGCACATATATCGGCTGTTCGCTCTTAAGTCTCCACTCCCCGACCACACGTCCACTGTTGATACGTAGCTGGGTTCGCAAAGTTCATTATGAACGACGACCCTCCACGTGCCAGCAAAACACCAGCACCTCGACGAGTCTTGGAAACGCTTTCATGACGGAAATGGCCCCGCCCAACTCGATTGAACCGTTCGAAGCGGCCTTAGCAGCGAACGACTCGCACGCAATATCCGCCTTTCTAGAAGCGGCCGAGCCAGCCGAAGCCCTGCACGCAATTTCGCAATTGAACAGCTTGCAGCAGTCGAAACTTCTCGAGTCACTATCTTTCGAGGATGCCGCTGAACTGGTGGAACGACTGCCAGAAGCGCAAGCCGCCGAGGTAATCGAGCGGCTGCCTGCAGCGCACGCCGCCGCGATTGTCCGATCACTGTCCAGCGATGAGCAGGCCGATATCATTGCCCGGCTGTCCGATGCCGATGCCTCGGCCATTCTGGGAGCCATGCCGGCGGCCGAGGCCCGCGATGCCCGTCGTCTGCTGTCGTACCCACCCGATTCGGCGGGCGGTCTCATGATCACCGAATTCTTGTCGTACGGTGACCATCTGACGGTCGGCGACGTCCACGACGAGCTGCGCGAGAACGCCGCTCGCTACCGAGCGTTTGACGTGCAGTATGCCTACGTGGTGGATCAAGCGGAACGGCTGGTGGGCGTGCTCCGGCTTCGCGACCTGTTGCTTTCGGCATTCACGGCGCCACTGTCAAAAATCATGATCAGCGATCCGCTTAAGGTCCGCGATACGGCGTCGCTTGAAGAGTTGGAACGTTTCTTCGACAGCCATTCTCTGCTCGGTGTTCCGGCCGTCGATGCTGACGGCGTATTGGTCGGCGTTGTCCGCAGCGCAGCCGTCGAACAGGCGGCCGAAGAGCGGACAAACCGCAGCTTTTTGAAGTTCATGGGCATCGTCGGCGGTGAAGAGTTACGCTCAATGCCGCTTCGCCATCGAAGCCTACGGCGGTTGAGTTGGCTGAGTGTCAACATCTTGCTCAACATCCTGGCTGCCAGCGTGATCGCATTTCACCGCGATACCCTGACGGCCGTTATTGCGCTGGCCGTCTTTCTGCCGATTATCTCCGACATGAGCGGCTGCTCCGGCAATCAGGCCGTGGCTGTCAGCATGCGCGAGCTGACACTGGGGGTGATTCGGCCCCGCGAGTTGTGGCGCGTGTTACGCAAAGAAGCTGCCGTGGGCATCATTAACGGAATCGTACTTGGTGTCTTGCTGGGATTGGTGGGGTGGTTCTGGCAGGACAATTTCATGTTGGGGGTCGTGGTCGCCACGGCACTGGCGCTTAACACGTTGATTGCCGTATGTTTCGGCGGTGTAATTCCCCTTGTCCTGCGGTCTCTTGGTCAGGACCCGGCGCTAGCGTCGGGGCCGATCTTGACGACGATTACCGATATGACCGGCTTCTTCCTGGTTCTGACGATCGCCGGGGCAGTGTTGCCGTGGCTGACACAATAGGCCTCGGTACCTGTCGCCTGATTTCGACCGGAAACGCCTGGTTCACGCCGCGTATGATTCCCCTTGGCGCCCTCTCGAACGGTTTTGATTCGTGACGAACGCCGTCTTCGACGGAAACGCAAATTCGATTCCCAGCCGATCAAACTCTTCCATGATGCGGAAGTTCACGCGTTCGCTGTGGTCCGCAAAGCCTTGTGATTCGACCGGCCCATACCAGTACGTCACCTGAATGTTCAAACTCTCGGCAGCGAATTCGCTGAAGTTGACACGCGGAACAAGTTCATCAAAGCCGACAATTGGGTGAATTCGCTCGCGAACCTCTCGTTCTTCCAGAATACCGCGGATCGCTTGCACACCTTCGGCCAGCAACTCCCTCGAAATGTTGTAGGTCACTGAAATTGTGAAGGATCGCCGAATCGTGCGGCGGCGATCGACGTTCTCGATCGACTCGTTGACCAGCGTTGAATTTGGAATCGTGACCAGGTGATCGGACTGAGTGCGGACTTTCGTGCAACGAAAACCGACTTCTTCCACGATGCCGTCGATGTCCTTGAACATGACCCGTTCGCCAAGCCGCACCGGTCGCTCGGCCAACATGATCAACCCGCCGACAAAATTGTTAATCAACGTCTGGCTGCCGAAGCCGACGCCGATCGCGAGCGCACCACCCAGAATTGTGAATGCTGTTAAGTCGACGTTGACCCTTTTCAGCGCCGACATCACGACGAAGAACAGCAAGCTGTAGTAAACGAGCGAGCGAATTGCGGAAGTGGCGTCTTTGCTGAGCCGAAATCGTTTGAGAAAACGATTGACGAACAGCAGCGACACGAATCGCGCCAGCATCCAACCGGCGATGAGGATGGACAAGCCCTGTACGAGCTTACCCAACGTGATCGACTTCTCACCGATCTGCAAAAGTTCCTGGTTCCACAGCAACTCGGCTTGGTACCAAGCACCCAAGGCAAGCGTCTGTGGCGTAATGGCTTCGACAAGTGGGTCAAGCTCCTCCAGGAGCTTTTCATGGACGCGCCGACAATTCTCGATCGAAACGAGACTTTTCTCGTGGATCTTGAGCGTTTCTTCCAGTTGCTTCTGTTGAATTCCAAGTTGCACCAGGATTTCCGGTGGGCCTTTCGTGCCCGCCTCGGCCTTTTTGTTCACACTCGAAAGCGAACTACGAACATCGCGCATCTTGAGGATTTGAATGCGAACGTCCGAGGCCGACTGATCGACAAACTCTTGGGTCTCCTTCCGCGCCTTCTTCAGCTCGCTCCAAACTTCGTGAGTCGTCTGATTTCGATCCAGCGTTGCCACTTGATAGCGCCGGTTCCAGGCGCGGCGTAGCTGTGCCAGCTGCGCTAGCCGCTGCGTGCGGGCCTCGGTTTTCTCCGTGAGCATCTCCCGCGTCCGCCGCTGGGCAATCATCGCTTCCAGCAAAATCGGGCGTTCGCTTTCCCGATCGCCAGCGGCCGCATCTAATCGTTGTTGCGCGTCACGAAGATCGGAATCGGTCCGCCGCAGTTCCGCTTGCACATTCGCGAGGTCGGTGGTCGCTGATTCCTCGCTTTTCTTGAGATTGTCGAGTTGCTCTTTGTAATCCGCTTCCGTTAACGAAACTTGCGGGCCGACTCGCTGAATGTAGCTCTGGCGAAAACGGATCGCGAGTTCCGTTACGTGCTTCGTCAGTTCCGCCCGTTCGACTTCGCGTTTGCGGAGCGTCAGCGTCTCGCTGGCCAGCGTCGCCTCTTGTTTCGCGCGGTCGGCGGCCACGGCCAGTTCGGCTGCGTTGGTGGCGCTCTTCCCCGTCTCGAATGCCTCTTGTGCCCGGCGCCGCTTGGCCTCGCATTCCGCGACCGCTGCTTTGGCCTTTTGCAGTGACGCCTGGGCGGTTGCCAATTTGTCGCTGGCAAGGCTCGCTCGTGCTTGCTCGGCCGCCAAGTCATCTTTCATCCGGTCCAAGTCGGCGAACTTGTACTGCTTGTCGGTCGGAGGCGCGGCTTTGAAACGCGTTTCCAAGTCCGCTTTGCGAGACTCCAGGTCTTTGATTTGCTGTTCAACGGCATCCTGCTGGGCTAGTACCGCGTCGCGCGACTGGTAGAAAGCAACCTCCTGCGCCGTCGCTGAGTCGGTCGCACCGTTCGTCTCCAGTTTGCGCATCGCGATGCGCAACTGCTCCGCATTTTCAACCCGTTTGTCGACGATCGTGGGAGCGGCCGGCGTCGGATCTCCGGACGTCGGTGTCGATGGTGCCGCCGCTGCCGCTGTTGGTGTTGTCCCACTTGCTTCCGCTGTGCCGCTCACAAGCGCCGGGTTGATCAGCATTGGTTGGCCGGCAACAACCGATCCAAAAACAGCGACGCATAAGGCTGTCAGAATGAGTGAAATGAAGCGTCGTCGAACGTGCATGACGCGCCCTCTCTTCCTTGATTGGGTCGCTTCGATCACCGAACATGCGGGGCCGGTGCCGTGGCGTGGTGGGGGCCGGCTCAACACGCCGGCAATACGGGGGACGTAGTATGGCGAATTCCGCCACGGCGTCAACTTGGGTGCGAATGCTAGCGACGTCGCTCAGCCAATTATTGACGACGGCACTGTGAACGAACCTGCGGGGGCGTCTCCGACACCGATGACGGTAATCCAATGCAACACATCATTGGCCTCAGAGAGGCCTCCCACAACGCAGATCTCGATAGATTGGCGGTCATTTCGAGGGGTTTCACCACGTTCGTCGGATTCTCTGTTGCTAGCGGTGCACGCGCTCGATCGCTAGTGCGCTGGGGCAGGAGAACTGCAAAGTCGGGGTCTGGTCCATTTTTCGGCCAGCGTGCCTTGCCCCAACCACACAACCATCGGCCGAAAAGATGGATCTGACCCCTTTGCCTTGGACTTTGCAGTTCTCCTGGGCGCTGGTGCAGGGCCGCCTTATTTGTTAGGCTTCTCCTCGTTCTGGGCAACGTCGACCAGAAAGTCACCCTCCAAGAAGTTGCGGCCGATCAATAGGGGATACTCCATATTGGTGCGGTCGTTCAGCGTCACCAGCACTTCCTTGCGAAAACCCTTCCACTCCAAGGTGAGTCGCACTTTATAGCGGTGGTCGAATTCGCCACTTCCAAGTGACGATGACTTCACTCGCACGGCAGCAGCAATGGTTGCTTCGACCCACTTCGTATTCCCTTCGGCATCACGCAGCATAAACCGAGCCGTTTTGCCGACATTGTGAGTCCGCTTAGCCGACCTATCCGGAATTTCGAGTTTTTCCACGTGCAGCGAACAAGTGGCGGCGCCTGTATCGATTCGGGCCGGAAAAGTCATCCCGGAACCTGATTCCGTGAGCGTCGCCGTGGCGCCGATGATCCGCTTTTCGCTCGTAAGGCTTGGCTCGTTCGTATGACCAACCATCGAAATACTCAATGTCGCTGCTAGCGCATTCAACATGGTCCAGTAACCCAGTGACCATTTGCAATTCGTACGAAACATGACTTTGGGTGCCTGCAGAAAGCGAAAAAGCCCTTCAAGAATCGTCCGCGACCGTGGTTTCACGTGACCGATCGGTTCCGATTCTATCGGCGATAACGACTTTGCGGAACACGAATCGCAACCGCGGGAAACGCCGACAAGGACGACAAATCACCGTGGTTGAAACCTATATTTGTTAACGATTCCACCACTCTCGAAGCATAGCTTGCGCCCGACGCGTTGAGCCCCACGGCGATGAACGACCGCTCTCTTAGTACGCTCACCATTTTTGGTTTTGTGATCCTGGGCACGATTTGCCTCGGATTGCGATCTCGTTCCATCGAGCGCGACGAAGCCGCTCGCGAAGACTCGACTTGGGAATTGACTTGCGACGCGCACTTCGAAGCACTAAATGCCAAGGGTGATCAAGAGATCCAAGTGCGGTTCGCCGTTCCATTCGATACGCGGCATTGCCGCCTGCTTCATGAAGACTCATTTACGTCAAACCCAAACCTGAACGCCAAGCTGCTCCGCCCAAATCCCGCGACCGGAAACCGAATGCTCTCGTTTTCGACGCGGCAGGCTGCCACGGCGCCATTCGACGCCCACGCCAAATTTGTGTTGCGCTTGAGCCCGCGGCCCAATTCGAGCCAACCGAACTTGGAATCGCTTGGTTCCCGCGACCGTTTTCTTCGGCCGGAACTCGACCTACCCACGGCCGAACCGTCTGTACGCCAAATTGCCCAACTTCTGCCGGCCGATCGCCAGACCGATTTCGACCGCCTGCAGTGGGTGTTCAACTATTGTTCTGAAATCGATTCTGGCGGCAACGCCCAGCCGTCGGACGACGCGCAAATCGCGCTGACGACGAAACACGGGTCTGCCAAGGCCCAGGCACGAGCGATGGTCACGCTCTGCCGTGTGCTCGGCTTCCCCGCGCGCCTAGTGACGGGGTTCATCATCCGGCAAGGTGCGAACATTCAGCCGCACGTTTGGGCGGAAGTATTTCAGAACCAGGAGTGGGTGCCATTTGACCCAGCCAACGGATACTCGCTGAACCTGCCGCTGAACTACGTGCCCGTTCGACGAGATGCTACCCAAGCGCACAGTTCGCAAAACGTGACCGGGCTGACGATGCGGTACTCGATCAAACGCCTGCCGCCCGACACACGGCTCGCGCAAGCGGAAGTGCACCATCCACTGCAGATTCTGAGTCTCACTCGGCTGCCGCTGAAAATGCACAACGTCATGAAGATCTTGCTGCTGCTGCCGTTCGCGGCGCTCATCACAACCATCATCCGTAATGTTGTCGGCGTCGGAACATTCGGCACGTTTTCTCCGGCGCTGCTGGCGATGAGCTTCATCTATGCCGATTGGAAGACCGGCCTGGCCATTCTGCTGATGGTCATCATGGTCGGCCTCATTGGCCGCGCTTCGCTTGAACGATTGCGGCTGCTGACAGTGCCGCGGCTCAGCATCATTCTGACCGGGGTCGTATTGTGCGTCGTATTTGGAGTTTCGACGCTGCACTACATGGTGCCGGCCATCAGCGCCGAGGTCGTTCTGCTGCCGATGATTATCCTGACCAACCTCATCGAACGCTTCCATGTCAGTGCGGATGAGGACGGGATTGCTTACACGGTCAAACTGGCGGTGGGCACGTTGTTCGTAGCCTTGCTGTGTTATCTCGTGCTTATGGCCGATCGTGTCGGCAACTTCGTTCTCACGTATCCGGAAGCGCACTTCTTCACGATCGCCGTGTTCATCATGCTCGGCCGTTACGCCGGCTACCGCTTGACCGAATTGTGGCGCTTCCGCGACCTGGTGGATTCCGGCGAGGCGGCACGATGATCGGCAAACCCCGACGACTAATCGCCTGGCCCCACGAACTGGAAGAAGCCGGTGTGCTGGGGATCAATCAGCGGAACCTGGCCTTCATCCAGGCCAGTAATCCGCGAGCGCTGTATCCGCGCGTCGACAATAAGACCATTACGAAAGAGATTTGCCACGCCCATGGCATCCCCGTGCCGGAAACCTACGCCGTCATCCGCCGCTACGGCGACTTGCGCCGCTTCAGTCAAATCATTGGTAATCGAAGCGAGTTCGTGATCAAACCGGCATCCGGTGCGGCCGGCCGCGGAATCGTCGTCATTGCCTCGCGAAAGGGCAAGGTTTACGTGACTTCCAGTGGTCGCGAAATCAATGAAAGCGAGCTGGATTACCACCTTTCAACGATCCTCTCGGGCCTGTACTCGTTGGGCGGCCAGGTCGATTGTGCGATCGTCGAGCAACGAATCATCATGCACCCGATCATGAGCCGCATCGCCGTCGGCGGCACGCCCGATGTTCGCGTCATCCTTTACAAAAGTGTACCGGTCATGGCGATGGTCCGACTGCCCACAACACTTTCCGAAGGCCGGGCCAATTTGCACCAGGGGGCCGTGGCCGCTGCCGTCCACCTCGTGACCGGCCGCACGTTCGGCGGCGTCTGCCAGAACCAGGCCGTCGAACGCCACCCCGATACGGGCGAACAAATCGGCGGTTGGGAAATTCCCGGCTGGCGCGCGCTGTTGGGCGCCGCCATGAAGCTCTCCGACGCACTCGAGTTGGGTTACATCGGCGTCGATTTTGTTATTGATGCCAAGTTGGGCGCCGTCGTGCTCGAAGCCAACGCTCGCCCAGGCCTGGCCATCCAGGTTGCCCATCGCACTGGCCTGTTGCCGCGCCTCAAATTGATCGATTCACTTCCGCCACAAGCAATCAAAGGCGAAACCCGCTGGGAGATCCTGCCGCGTTTGGTCGGTGAGTAGCTCCCTCAGCGCTTCCCCCTCTCCCCCTGGGAGAGGGCCGGGTTGCTCGGAACTCGCCGTGGCGAGGTGAGGGCACCTTAGCAACTGATCCACGCGTTTCGATGTTCTGCGCTGGAACAGGATCGTGAGGATTCGCCCCACTCGATCCCCCGTGCTTACGACTGGTGCATGTCGTGCGGCTTGTCGTCGCTAAAGGTGCCCTTGAGCCAGCCCCGCCACTGGAAGTACTTCAGCATTAGCAGGGCGATCACGAGCATCAGGCCGAGCGAAAAGAAATAACCGAATCGCCAATTCAGTTCTGGCATGTTCCATGGCGACGAAGCTGTATTGAAGTTCATGCCGTACACTCCGGCGATGAACGTGATCGGCAGAAAGATCGTCGAGATCACCGTGAGCGTCTTCATGACCTCGTTCATGCGATTGCTGATCGTGGAGAGGATGAAGTCGCGGGCGTCGCCCGAGATGTCGCGATAGGATTCCAACAGATCAATAAGCTGCACGGCATGGTCGTAGCAATCTCGTAGGTAAACTCGCGTTGAATCGTTGACGAACGGCGAAACGTCGGAACGCAGTTCATTAATGGCATCGCGCAACGGCCAGACCGCTCGACGCAACATTAGCAGCTCGCGCCGCACCACGTGCAGTTCGGCAAGTGCCGCTTGCGTGTCGTCAACCACATCTGGTTCGTCGAGTTGGTCGAGGTGGTCGCCAATCTTCTCGATAATGGGGAAGTAGGCGTCGATCGAGGCATCGATCAGTCGATAGGCAAGATAATCGGGATGAACATCCTGTCGGGCAGCGCTCCGTTCTTGTCGGATGCCGGCGCGGATAATGTCGAAACAATCGCCGGGCCGCTCCTGAAATGTGACCAGGAAGGTTTTGCCCAGGAATAAGCTGAACTGCTCGGTAAGATGTTCTCCCGATGGATCGGGAATTCGCAGCACGATGTACTGACAATGTTCGTACGAATCAACCTTCGCTCGCTGATGAACGTGGACAACGTCTTCCAGTGCGAGCGGGTGAATGCGGAATATCTGCGCCAGCGAACGAAGCGTTTCTTCGCTGCCTAGCCCGGCCACGTCGACCCATACCACCGGCCATTTGTGCAGAAACTCGTTCAGCTCGCGCGGGTCCTCGATCTTCTGCTCGATCACGCGGTCCTTGTCGTACGCCATCATGCGGATGGTCGTCGGCCGAGCGCCCGGCTGAATCGTTAGTGTCCCCGGTTTTGCACCGACAGCCGGCCGCCGACGCACTCGCGGCTTTGCCCGCCGCAGCGATGATTTGTGGTTTGCCATGGCGCGAATTGTAGCATAGCCGCCCGCAATTGGGATGGCCGCTTTGGTGCGTGCTGAATTCCGTGGCGACGGGCGGCTCGACTGTCGCCGCACAGCCAATCGCCGTTGCGGCAGCCGCCCGCCTGCGGCATACTTCCGTGGCTTGCTGGCTTCGCTCAGCCGAGGCACCCGCTTTCGGTAGTTGGAATTCAATACGAGGGGCATTCGATGCGCGCCCGGCTCCACCTTCTGGCCATTGCTTTCGTGATCTCGAATGCGGTCGTCTGCGGAGCCGCCGAAGACGTGAGCCATGTTGTCGAGCGCGGCACGCTGCGCTGGGGGGGCGACGCCAGTGGCGGCGGACCATATATCTACCAAGGTCCCGAGAACAAACTTGTCGGCTTCGAGTACGAACTTGTTAATTACCTCGCCAGGCAAATAGGATTGAAGCCCGAGTATGTGAACTGGGAGTGGGAAAACCTGCCGCAGATTCTCAACCTCGGCAAGATTGATGTCGTGCTCAACGGCTTCGAGTGGTCGGCGGAACGTGGGCAGCTTTGGGCCTCGACGATCCCTTACTATGTCTACACGCTGCAACTGATGACTCGCGTGAACGACACGAGCATCAAATCGTGGGACGACCTGCGCGCCCCGCCGGGGCAGCCACGAAAGCGGGTCGGCGTGTTGCAGGGGGCTGCCTCCGAACGCTACTTGGAAACCCGCTTCGGCGATTCCATTGAACTTAAGAAGTATCCTGAGATCACGAGCGTCATGGGGTTGGTCGAGCAGGGACAACTCGATGCCACCGTTCAAGATGCACCCAGCGTGACTTACTACGGCAAGGATTTCCCGGGCTTACGTGTTGTCGGTGAGCCGGCGGCGCCGGGGTATTACGTGGCCTACCTGCGGCCTGGTGACGATAAACTTCGCACCGACTTAAACGCGGCGATCCTCAAAGCGATGGCCGACGGTACGCTGCAGCGCATCTACGAAAAGTATGGAGTGTGGAACGAGGAGCAGAAGCGATTGCCGGAAGTCGCGGAGAGTTGGCCGCCGGCTGGGGCGGCCTCGTCGGAATCGTCGCGCTGGGCCAACATGCCGCATTATGTTTCGTTGTTGTTGCGAGCTGCCTGGACAACGATCAAACTGTCTTTTCTCTCGATGCCGCTGGCAATCGCGATCGGCCTCGTGGTCGCGATCTGCCGTTTGTACGGTCCCTGGTGGATTCGTGTTCCGTGTGAAGCCTACGTTGAACTCCTGCGTGGCACGCCGCTCCTGCTGCAACTTTTCGTCATCTATTATGTGTTGCCGCAGTTGACGGGCGTAACCTTGCCGGAGTTCTGGGCCGGCGTGTTGGGGCTGGCGATTAACTACTCGGCCTATGAAGCCGAGAATTACCGGGCGGGGTTGCTGGCAATTCCGCGTGGGCAGATGGAGGCGGCGTTGTCGCTCGGCATGAGCACGTGGACGGCACTCCGCCGCGTGGTAGTGCCGCAGGCCGTGCGAATCGTGATTCCGCCGGTCACGAACGACTTCATCGCCCTGTTCAAAGACACTTCCGTGTGTTCGATGATCGCGGTGACCGAACTCACCGGCATGTACCGATTCTTGTTCCAGAGCCATCCGTCGTTGATGCTCGAATTCGGCGTTCTCACAGCGCTTTTGTACTTGCTCATGAGTTATCCATTGTCGTTGGTCGCTCGCCGACTTGAAACGCGGATGAAAAAATGTCCATAGAAACTGTTTTGCGCCTCGGCGAAGAGGTGGATGAACTAAGAGTTAACCGCTCATGCACGCTAATGATCGCTAATGGAGAGCAGGCGGCCAAATATCCATTTTCAATTAGCGACGATTAGAGTCCATTAGCGGTTAGAAAACAACAAGTTCAAATCCATGCGTCTTCACGCCTTTGCGTGAGAATCCTCGCCAGCCGTTACCGTCAATCCAATGATCCAAATTCGCAATCTTGTGAAGAACCACGGCGTGCTACGCGTGCTCGATGGCGTGTCGCTCTCGGTACGCCGCGGCGAAGTGGCGACGGTCATCGGTCCTTCCGGCGGCGGCAAGAGCACGTTGCTGCGCTGCATCAACGGCCTTGAAACGTTTGAAGACGGCGAGGTGCAGGTCGACGACGTGCGATTGCGGCCCGGGGCGGCCCGGCGTGAACTGGCCGAGACGCTACGTGAGCTGCGCCGCCGGGTGGGGATGGTGTTCCAGCAGTTCCATTTGTTCCCCCACATGTCGGTGCTCGATAACGTGCTGGCCGGTCCGCTGCACGTGCTCCGCCGGCAGCGTGAGGAAGCCGAGCCGCAAGCGCGGCAACTGCTCGAGCGCGTCGGTCTGGCCGACAAACTCGCCGCCATGCCCGAGCAACTATCGGGCGGCCAGCAGCAACGGGTGGCGATTGCCCGAGCCCTTGCGATGCAACCCGAGGCGATCCTCTTCGACGAGCCGACCAGCGCGCTCGACCCACGGATGGCGGCCGAAGTGATTAGCGTGATCACCGACCTGGCCAAAAGCGGCCAGACGATGATTGTGGTCACACATGCTATGGGGTTCGCCCGCAACGTTTCGCACACGGTCCATGTGATGCTCGCCGGTCGCGTGGCGGAATCGGGGCCACCGGAGCAGATTTTCGAGAATCCACGTGAGGAAGTCACTCGCACGTTTCTGGCACAGGCAAAGGCGGGTTGAGGGGATTGCCCAGCCTTTCTTGCGGGACGGACAGGAATGTCCGTCCTACGGGGAAGGCATCTTGCGATCGAGGGCGTTTTACGGCACGATAGTTAGTCGTCCCTGATAAATTTTTATTGCCTCAGGAATTTGAGGGTGCATTGCTCGCTGCGTAGCGCTAAAATTTGCCAGGTTTTGGTCTCCACGGTCCCGAAAGCTGGCAAAAAATGAAGCCGAAAGCAGCCACTCCGCAGTGTGAATTGTTCGGTGCTCATCTGAGCGAACTCTTGAATCCCGAGCACCCGCTGTTCGT
>JADZDJ010000174.1 GCA_020851115.1 Pirellulales bacterium | reverse complement strand
TAGAGGCCGCCGCAAATTCGTCATCGAATGCGTCCCAGTACGTGCCGGTGAGCGTCAAATCCACGTACCCGACCGCCGAGAACTTGCCGACGATCGTCGACCGCTGGAATTCGGCGCCTTCCACGAGCGAATTCGCGTCGACCATCTCGCCGCTTACATATTGCGCTTCATCGGCGTCGATCGAAAACACCAATTTTTCGCCGGCGTCAAAACCACTGAGATCAAACACGATTTGCGTGCCGCCATCGGTTACCGTAACGCCGTTCACCGTGAAGCCATTTGCGCTCACGATGTTGAGGCCGGCGTAGTCGAACACGCCCAGGCCGCCGGCGGCGGTATCAAAGAAGATGTCGCCGTCGGTTAACCCGTCTTGGCGCTTATCGCCGTTGATCGTGATTTGGTTGAGTGTCGTCCCCTGGGCGCCGCCGACAAATGACACCTGCAGAATGTCGGGCTGGCTGTCGTCACCCGTCGCCTCTTCCCAATACACGGAGCCCAGCAATACATGCGGCGCAACATCGGCCGCCATGAGCCTGCGCGATTCAAGTTCTTCAAGTGTGCAACGCCGCGGAATTCGAAGACCCGGTTGCGGAATATTGAGTTTTGACATGCGAGGCGCCAGCGCGGTCGCACTCGATCTTCCCGAACACAGGTTGCGAAACGCATCAAAAATTCCCACGAGGCGCCTCCGTGCACTCATACGTGTCGAAATATCATCGAACACTGTTGCGTACAGCTAGCGAACTCGTGCCGGAGTCTGCCAGGCTGCCGCTTGTCGCTCGCTCAAGTTCCAAATTCGCAGGGTCGTATCATAGCTGCCCGATACCAATATCCGGCCGGTCGCGTCGCAGCCCAGTGCCGCGACCGTGCCCGTATGGCCCACGAGCTGCGAAACTGCTTCCTTGCTGTCCAAATCCCAGATCATCACTCGATTGTCGCTGCCGCCTGTCACCAGGTGCTGACTATCGAGAAACGCGAGCGAATACACTTTTGCCGGCCGCGTGGCAAGGGTCATTACCCGCTCCCCCGTGCTAGCATCGAACAAATCGATCGTCGTACTGTTGCCAGCAGCAGCGATTCGGCTGCCGTCGGGTGAAAAGGCCAGAGCGCGAATCCGGCGGCCTTCGGTGCTAATGTCGCGTTGACTTGAGCCGTCGCTAACATTCCACACCCGTATGCGTCCGTTACGGCCACCCGCCGCCATGCGATCGCCTTTCGGCGAAAACGCGACCGTCCGAATGTCCACACAGGGGCAGTCGATCCCTTGTGAGGGCTTGCCGGTCGAAAGATTGATGATTTCCAGGCGATGGGTAAAACCAACCACCGCCAATTGCTGATGGTTCGGATGCATGCTCACGGCAGCAATCGCGTTCTTGCAGGCGGGAATCTGAAATACCGGCTGCTGTTGCCCCATGCTCCACACACACAGTGAACGATCGGCAGCGCCGGAAGCCAGCGTTCCGCCGTCATGCGAAAGAACGACCGAATGGACCCAATCGGCATGCCCTTCCAACTGTGTTTTTAGCTCGCCGCTGCTCGAATCCCAGACCGAAACGCGATGGTCATCGGTTGCGGCAGCAATCGTCTTGCCGTCTGGTGTTACCGCGACACCCGTCACGACGGTTGGCCGCTCGTTGGGCCCCGCCCCACATTGAATCACTCGCGCTGCTTTGACGACTGTCGGTTCAGCGGCCTTCGCGGTTGACGCTAGGCAGCCGCCCATAATTGCAAAGCCCAGAGCCAGTCGACGCGCGGCCTGCAAATAGCTGTTGCTCACGCTTACTCTCACAGAATTGGGGACACGTTTCAGCCCGCTGCCCGATATCTCGATCGCTCGCGACCGAAAGGTGGGCAAAATGAAGGCACGATGCCGCTTCTTCGGCAATGTATCGACCGAAGTGGCGGGCCTGCCGAAGTAGAATTGGTGTCAACAGAATCGCACGGTAAACGGCGCAAGATTGAAAGAGTGCATCGACGACAGCGATGCGCGCACTGAAAGCTGGTGACGCGCGGGGGTGTGCGATTATTTCTTCTCGGACGAGGCTGGCGGAGCCGGCGTCTCTGGTGCTGGCGCAGCTGGTGACGGCGCCGCTTGCGCATTGGCTTCGGCAGGTTTCTCTTTCTCCGCCGACTCATTGGCCGGCTTCGGGGCGGCGTTTTCCGGCGTCGGTGCAGGCTCGGCCGATTTCGCTGGCTCAGCGGGCGTCGGTTCGGGCTTTGCGGCGTTGTCCGCCGGTGTCGGTTCTGGAGTTGCCGGCGTTCCCGTCGACTTGCCTTGCTTCTCTTGGTGCTCCTTTAATTCCGTCGCAAAATCGCTTTCCCGATCGAACTTCTCGAGTACGTCCCATAACGGGAAACTGTCGGGGAGTTTTTCGTCAAGTTGATCGAGCACGCTGCGGTACCGCTTGATAAATTCGATGAGATCGCTTCCCGTCGTCGCTTCATCGTCCAATATGGATGGGAATTCGTTCATCACCGCGCGCCATTTGGCAAAGCCTTCTTCGTAAAGCTTCTTGGCCGCCGGCAGATCGGCCTCGCGGAATCTCTTGCGGCCCTCGAACATCAGCCTCCTGGCTTCCAACGCGTTGGGCGTTTGTTCGAAGTCGGCGCGGGTTTGCCAATAATCGTAATTCGCGTCGCGCTTGTAGTTGATCGTGAACTGCAATTGCTGATCTTGTCGCTCGATGCCGGTAGCCAGCAGCAAGGCCTCATTCTTCTTATCCGGCTGCTCCCTCGCAATTCGTTCGGCAACATCACGATCGGTGACAATGACTTTTGGTTCGAGTTGATATCGTTTATCCGCCTGCTCGCTCGTTAAGTTCTCCCGGGGCATATCAAGAATAGCGCGGTCCTCGGCGGTAAGTGCAGCCCGCTTTTCTTCCACCAATTTGGCACGCATGCCGGGTACTAGGTTCTCCAGCTTCGCACGTAGGTCGGCCACTTCCTTTTCCAGACGCTTCTGCGAACCAAGTTGCAGCCGTACGCCGGTCGAATGCTCGATAAAGACATTGCCGAATTGTCGCCATTCGTCGGCTGCCTTGATCCAGGCACGCCGAGCTTTTTCGAAGAACCCCTCTTCCTCGATCGCTTCCGCATAGTTCATTTGCGATTTGGCGGGGCCAGAATAGAAATCGCGCGGGCTCTTGCGGCCCAAACTGTGCCCCTGGTTATCCACCGAATCGATGGCCTTCAGATACCATTCCTTGCCGACGAGCCAGTTATCGCGCTCATCCGGTGTGCGATCGGCCGGATGAAATTCCGTGTCTTCCTTGAACAACCGTCGATATTGCACGTGCTCGTCGGCACGGCCGATCTTTTGGCCAATGAACCACCCTAAGTCCCACAGCAATTGCGGATTGCCGGCATTGAAGGTCACACCTTCTTGAAGGAACTCAATGCCACGGCGGACATAATAATAACGGTCGCGGTAGTCATCGAATTCAACCGACACATTGTACGTTAGATTCCACGCCTGGAATTTCCAGAACGTAATGAAGTTCGGTTGCAACTTCGCGAGTTGTTCCAGCGTGGCGGTCAGGTTGGTCCAGTCTTCGACCTTTTTGTAATAATTTGCCTTTTCCCACAGCAGATTCACGGCCACGCCGCGCAACCCCAGCGTGGCAAACTTCATCGTTTCGCTGGCCGGGTCGACCTTACCGAGATCGAATTGCGCCAGTTTGTATTCCGTCCGCAACTGCGCCAGCTTTCCGCCGGCCTTGGTGGTCGTCGACGGCACACTCAACCAAACGATCGGAAACGCCAGCACGACGATCCCGGCCAGGTATGCCAACTTATGATAAAACGATGTGCGTTCGGTCATTTCGCCACCTCACGCGTCCGCAAGAAGAAGTAGCCAAAGATAAACAATCCAATCACATAAGCGGCGCAAGTCAAAAGACTTTGAGCCAACACATTCATCGGAATGTAATTCCCGTAGGCCACGTAATCGACCGTACTCAACGAGGGGAAGTCGGGCAAAATGTAAGCGACACTCTGCATCAGCATCTTCAGCACGGCATCAATCGATGCGATGAGCTGTGTGCCAAATCCTTCCGGCAACGGCGACGTCTGATTCATCTGCGTGACAATGCGGTACAGCGACTCGAGCGGACCACCGCCAACCTGCTTGCCAATCGCCACGTCGATAAAGAACTGCCGGAAGAATCCCAGCGTGATGAACGCAATCGTGAACATCATCGCGACCGGGGCATTCACGAGCGTACTGCACGTCACGCCAATCGCAATGACCAGGACCATCTGAATCCAAATGCTGACTTGCGATTTGACGAAGTTCCACAACGGCGAGCCATCGGGAAGGCGAATGTAACAATCTGGTTGGGCAAAGCCGTAGTACTGGGCGTGATCGAGGCACTGCACGACAACTTCGACGCGGCCGTCCTCGGTTGCCAAGTCCTTCAGCAAATCAATCGGCTTCTGATTGGCATCATTTAGTTTGCGGGCCCAATTGAAGGTATTGATCGAGGCATCTTTCGCCGTGAACGTCCACGGCTCGCTT
>JADZDJ010000173.1 GCA_020851115.1 Pirellulales bacterium | reverse complement strand
GCGAGCAGTATGACGCGGCCCCATCGCGTTTCACGTGGTGCGGCAATGAATTGATTCTGCCGAACGTGCCTGGCTCCCCAGCGGCGTGCGGGATCATTGCAACGCGCGGGCTGGATAGTGCCGTGCGCGGTCTGAACAAAAAGAACCAACGGCCACAGGTAGTTGGGATCGACGATCCCGACACCGAGGAAACGGTCAATAATGTGGTGCAGGCGAATAAGCTGGAAGCACGCATCGACAGGGGCATTGGCGGGCTGGGTGGGCAACAGCGGGGCGTGGCGCGAATCATGCTGACTACGCTCCAATCGCGCGACTGTGCATCGGCATGGTTTACCGATCCCGAACGCAAGCCGTCGTGGAAGGGGCGGCGATTCAAATTTCTGTTGAATCGACCGGAGAATATCGCCCTGTGGGAAGAATACATGCAACAGCGGCAGGAAGACCAACGCCGCAAGGGCGAGGATGGTAAGGCACTCGATCCGAACGCCAGACGTGCGCACCAGTTCTATCTCGATCATCGTGCCGAAATGGATCGGGGCGCGAAGGTGGCGAACGAGCATCGTTTCAACGGCCAGGTATTGCCGGATGGTACGCAACTCGAAGTATCGGCGCTGCAGCGATACTTCAACGAAGTGGCACGCATCGGCTGGGAGGCCGTTGCGACGGAATACGACAACGATCCGCCAGAGCAGTCTGGGCCGCAGACCGATGGAATCAGTGCGGCTCTGGTAATGTCGCGAGTCAACGGCCGGGAACAACGCATCCTGCCGCGCGACACAATCGCCCTGACGGCTGCCATCGACATTGGCAAGTATTACTGCCATTGGGTTGTGACGGCATGGCGAGAACAGGCCATCGGTTGCGTTGTGGATTACGGCATCGCCGAGGTGGTGGGGGTTGCCAAGAATGCGGCAGTGGAGACGGTCGAACGGGCGATTTACCGCGCACTGCTGGATTGGCGGCATCAGCGGCTGCAAGAACCATACTACGACGATCTGGGCGAGATCCGTGAAATGGATGCCGTACTGGTCGATTCAGGCGATTACCGCGATGCCGTGTATTCGTTCATTCGCGACGTTGGTGGCAAGCCCTTTCTGGCGTCGAAGGGTATCGGTTCGACGTTTCGCGAACACGCCGAGGGCGGCTCGTTCTGGAACGTCGCGCATCAGCCGGACCACGGCATTTATCTGTACACCCTGGGCAGCGACCATTGGAAACGCTGGGTACACGAGCGGTTCCTTACGCCGACTTTCGACGATGACCACCGCGAACGCCCCGGCTCGTTGTCCTTGTGGACACCGACCGAACCGCGAAAGCATCAGTCTTACGCCCACCATATCGTAGCGGAAGAATGGCGAGAGGATTTTAAGGAGGGCCGGGGCGTCAAGAAGTATTGGCACAAGGTAAACGCCAACAATCACTGGCTCGATGCAACCTACATGGCGTGCGCGGCGGCCAATATGTGCGGTGTCACGCTGATGCCGTCGGCCTCACCGCAACCATTGATTCCAAAACCGTCGCCGGCAACGGTGGAGCGGTTCGTCAATCCAACAGGACTACCTTACCTTCTAACGGAGAGGTGATTTATGTCGCGGCAACTGCCGAGTGTGTCGAAGAAGCTCGAAGCACCGCCGATTCCAACGAAAACGACGGTGACAGTGCCGCTGGCCGAGGTTCCGGCGGCGTGCCATATTTCCCGCCGCGTAGACGTGGCGCACCTGACGCGGCGGCAGGCTGAGACGTTGAAGCGCGTACAGCGGTCGCTGGAAGATTCAGGCGGCGTGATGGCCAACGGTCGGCCGGTGCGTCGATGCTCCGACGCAATCAAGTGGCTGATTGACCAGATTGCCGACGCGAACGCATCGTAAGCTCGTAAAAACGGATTGCCCGAACGCAATCCGCTCTCTTTCCGCGCGCGTTAGCATGGCTCTCATGGCCGTAACAGGTGAGAGTACGCTGGCCGCAATCGAAGCCGAGATGGACGCGAATGCAGACTTCGCGGAGTCCGGCAGCGGCGCGAAGGCAAAGGCTTTCGCGGCAGCGGCGCGTATCTGGTTGCGCAAGGTTCCGAAGGCGAGCGCCCGCAGTGGCAGTTCGCTGGCAATGAACGTCGAACACGTTCAGGCCGAACTGGACCGCGCCTATCAGTATGTGCAACTCTCCAGCGGTACCAGTGGTGGCGTGAAGTTTCTTGGCGCGGATACCAACTTCCGGTGAAACGCATCAATGGCAGGACGGATTCGATTGCTGACGCCTTCGAGGGCTTGCGGCAGGATTATTCCGCAGCTAAGGCGAGTCGCTACCGCCGTCGCCGCGTGGGCGTATCTGCCACGGGAAGCGGCGCGGACTATCACTACCGCAACGAGTCGGATTACTTGCGGAGCATCGAAGAAGCCCGCGACATGGACCGCAACGACATCATTGTCGGCCAGACGGTCGAGCGGGCCGTGGATAACATCGTTCAAGAAGGCTTTTCGCTCGATGCAAACACGGGCGATGCGGCTCTGGATGACGAACTCGAAGCCCGCTGGAAAGACTGGTCGCAAGACCCCGACCAGTGCGACGTATCAGGCGAAAACTGCTTCTACGACATGGAGCGGCTCGCCCTGCGGTCGAAGTTCATCGACGGCGATCATATCGTGCTGGCAACCGACACGGGTGCATTGCAACTCATCGAAGCCCACCGCGTGCGCACGCCCAGAAATACGAATAAAAACGTGGTGCTTGGCGTACTACTCGATCAGTTTCGCCGCCGGCTCGAATACTGGATTACCAAGGATGACATCGACCCAATTCAGCCGGTCAGTCGGGTTTCCGATGTGCAGGCGTATCCAACGCGCGACAGCGAAGGCAATCGCCAGGTGTTTCACATCTACACCGCAAAGCGGCCATCGCAGACGCGAGGTATCAGCGACCTTGCGCCGATCTTTGACGCCTGCGGGATGTTTGAAGACATCAACTTCGCAAAGCTTGTGCAACAGCAGACTGTTAGTTGCTTCGCCGTGTTTCGGTCGAGAGGCTTTGAAAGCCGAGGTCTGCCGTCAATTGACCAGCAATACGGCGTGCGGACAACCGACACGCTCAGCGGCGGGGCATCGCGACGGATCGAGGGAATCGCGCCGGGAATGGAGATCATTGGCGAGCCCGGCGAGAAGCTCGAAGGCTTTTCGCCGTCGGTTCCGAATGCGGAGTTTTTCGACCATGTGCGTCTGATTTTGCAGCTAATCGGCATCAATCTGGGGATGCCGCTGGTGTTGGCGCTGATGGATGCCAGTGAAACGAACTACAGCGGTTGGCGAGGCGCGGTGGATGAAGCGAGGAAGGGATTCAGGAGGAATCAAAAGTGGTTTGCCGAACGGTTTCATATTCCAGCGTACCGCTGGAAAGTGCGACAGTGGCTCAGCGACGATCCCGCGATGCGGAGCGTTGCCGCGAAAAGCGGCATCGACGTGTTCGGCCACAAGTGGAACCCGCCGCGCTGGCCGTACATCCAGCCGAGCGAGGACATTGCAGCGGACCTGATGCAGATTCGCGGCCTGCTGGGAAGCCCGCGAAAAGTACATGCCAACCGTGGCGACAACTACTACGAAACCGTTGACGAGTCGATCTCAGACAACCGCTACGCAATCGAGAGCGCAAAGCAGGTGGCAGCGGAAATCAACGCGAGGTACCCCGATAACCCGGTGCATTGGCGTGAAGTCGTAAGCCTGCCGACCCCCGAAGGCATCACCCTGCAAATTGGCGGACCAAACCAGAACCAGAACCAAGGGCAGAATCCCGCGAAAACGGCATGACTAGCGAACTGACACTAGCACCGAACGCACGCTTGATCGTGCCGTACTTCGCGCAGTGGCTCGGAGTGTGGGCGATGGAGGAATCGCATCTATCCGGGCTGGCTTCGGCGGTGCGGTCGCTCGACATTCAGGCCCACGTCAGCGATGCCGCGCAGCGAATCACCGCGAAAGACATTCCCGGCGCGTCGATGGAAGTTTCGGACGGGATTGCAACCATCAGCTTGAATGGCACGCTGATGAAGCACGCCGCAAGCCTGGGTATGGGCACATCGACCGCCTTGGCGCGTCGATTGGTTCGGCAGGCCGCGAACGATCCACAGGTTCGCGGGATCATGCTCCACATCGACTCGCCTGGCGGTACGGTCGCTGGCACGAAAGAACTGGCCGACGAAGTTGCCACAGCGACTCAGCGGAAGCCAGTGCGGGCGCACATCAGCGACCTGGGCGCATCGGCCGCCTACTGGATCGCCAGCCAGGC
>JADZDJ010000172.1 GCA_020851115.1 Pirellulales bacterium | reverse complement strand
TTTCTATCTCAACGACAAATGGAATGCCGACCTCGTTGAAGCGGCCGTGTGCGGAGCGATGGCCGGTTGTCAGGGGCAAGATCTTTACCGGGCTGAAAAGAAGCTGTTGCCGTTCGAGCAAATCAGCTGGGCGGCGGCTGAGGTGCAGGTCTTGGCAAGCGGACAAATTCTAGGCGAGTCGGTCGCGCTGGCGCGACGATTGGTCAACGAGCCTGCCAATATGATCTACCCAGAATCGTTCGCCGATACAGCCGCCGACGTCGCGAAAAAGAGCGGTCTCGAAATCGAGATTTGGGATGAGGAACGGCTGAAGGCGGAACGATGTGGTTCCTTGCTGGCTGTCGCACGCGGTTCCAAGCGACCGCCGCGGCTCGTCATTCTCCGGTACAACGGCGGGAACAAAGGCGGCGCTCCGCTCGCATTCGTGGGTAAAGGCGTGACGTTCGATTCGGGCGGTCTCTCGTTGAAACCGAATGACAGTATGAAAACGATGAAGTGTGATATGGCGGGAGCCGCAACTGTCGTCGGAGCGATGGAAGCGATCGCGAAGTTACAACTGCCTGTCAACGTGATCGGACTTGTCGGGCTCGTCGAGAATATGATCAACGGCGACGCTTTCAAGCTCGGCGATGTGTTGACCGCACGAAGCGGCAAGACCATCGAAGTGTTGAACACGGATGCGGAAGGCCGGCTCGTGTTGGCGGATGTGCTTGACGTCGCGGTCGAGCAAGGAGCCGCCAAGATCATCGACTTGGCCACACTCACGGGAGCCTGCTTGGTAGCACTAGGCACGGACACGGCAGGCCTGATGACAAACGATCAGGATTGGTGCGACGAACTCTCCTCGGCCGCTCGCCTGTGCGGTGAAGCCGCTTGGCAGTTGCCGATGTTCCCGGAATTTGGCGAACAGATCGCCAGCAAAGTTGCTGATATCAAGAACGTCGGGGACGGTCGCTGGGGTGGAGCGATTACGGCGGCCAAGTTCCTGGAAGAGTTTGTGCAGGGGAAGCCGTGGGTCCATATCGACATTGCGGGACCAGCCTTTCTAGACAACTCGAAGCCATGGTTGGACGCTGGCGGCACGGGTGCCTTTGTCCGCACACTGATCGAAGTGGCCAGAGGCTGGCGCGGCTAACGTCGATCGAAAAAGGCACCGCCCATTTCGTACAATTCGCCCACCTTTTTGCAGCGCACGATCCGGAGCAGTAACTGGACGTGTCCGATACAGCAACACATCGCTGAAGCGGCTCGCCGCGCGAGCATGGGTCGAAGCGAATCACTAGCATCAAACGGTAAGCGAATGGTTTAGCGTTCACTTTGAGACTTTACGGTTTTGGCAAATGCCACGGGCTTGCCCCGTGGATCGTTTCGCTTGTTGCTAAACAAAGAGAGGAACAAAGACATTCCCCACCTCCGTTTTCTTTAGCGGCAACGCCGCGAAAGAAAACGGAAGTGGGGTGGGGCCGGTCGCTTGTAGCTGCGAACGTAACGATCCACGGGGCAAGCCCGTGGCATTTCGTTCGATTGTAAACTCTCAAAGTTGTCAAAGAACATCCGAAATACCGTTTGGTGCTAGATCCGCCTGTTATCGATGTACCAGCGTGATGTTTCGCGTAAGTAGTCGTCCAACGATTTGGTAGGCGCGAAACCCAACTGGTGGCGAGCTTTCTGACTGGAACTAGCCCAGGAGCGGACGGTCCCTTCGCGCACTTTATCGAGGGTCAGCAGGCTGGGCCGCCCACTCAACTTCGCGGCCGTTTGTGCCGCCAAGCCCACGCACTTGGCAACCCAGCGCCACAGCGGCCAGACGAAAACTTTTTGATCCACCGATCGAGCAATCCGCTGGCCGAACTCCCAGTAATTCGGAAACTCCGAGTCGTCGCACGCAATATAGTATCCCTCGGAACATGCGGGGTCCGGCCGCAACGTCTCGCCGCGTTCCACCGCTAATAGGATCAGCTGCACCAAGTCCTCGACATAGATCAACGACAGTGGCGGTGTGCGGAATCCGGCTACGACGTGTAACCGCCAACGAATGATCGAGCGAAACAAGTCGGCCAGATTCTGATCGCCAGGTCCAAAGACAATGCCGGGGCGGATGATGGTGATTGGCAGCCTGTCGGCTCGCTCGGTCAACAAGAGTTCGCCGCGCCGCTTGCTCCGCCCGTAGAACGAAATCGGGTGCGGTGCGTGAGTTTCGTCACGAATAGCGACGCCCGCAGGCGGTGGGCCCGCAGCAGCTACCGAGGAAATAAACACCAGCCGCGGTGGTTGCCGAATCGCCAGGCAGGCGTCTGCCAAGTGCGCGCAGGACTCAGCGTTGACTCGATTCAACTGCGTTTCATTGAGACCGAAGATCACGCCAGCCAGATGAATGACGGTATCGCATCCTACTAACGCAGCCCGGTACGATTCGGGCTCCTCCAGGGAACCTTGGACGAACTCGACCCCATCTGTGGGCAACGCATCAATACTGGAAGTCGCACGTATCAGACATTTGCAGTGCATTCCGCGCCGCACCAGTTCGCGGACCAAATGTGTACCGATGAAGCCGCTGGCTCCGGTCACGAACAGAGTATGCATAGAACATCGTAGCTAATTGAAGTAGCAACGAGATTACAGCTT
>JADZDJ010000171.1 GCA_020851115.1 Pirellulales bacterium | reverse complement strand
GTAAAGCCCTCCAACGGCTTCCCATCCGCCGTTTGCAACTCAACGCTGACGCTTCCCGCTGCTGATGTCGAATAATTCATAACAAGCTTTTTACCGTCGAAGGTGATCGGTTTGGTTATGAATTCTCCCCCTGCCAGTGGCGCTTGAATGGAGACAAACCCATCCATCCGAAGCGTATGGCGGCGCAGTCGGCATGAATTGTCCGCACTAAAGTAACCCTCGGTGGAGTAAATAGACAACTCGTCGGGCGTTCCAGACTCATCCGATTTCGTGACCACTATTCCGTTGGAAATATAATTATTCCGATTAACCCAGCGCTCCTTCTGGAGGCCAGGACGCAAGAAGGCTTCACTCCAGCGATGGAAGTGGATGCCATCGCGGCTGGTCATATACACGCCATCCGAAATGCCGTCGTCGTAGTTGCTGAGATTAGGCACTTTGCGTCCTTGCACAAACCGCTTGGGAAATCCCATCAAGATATGGGGCGCGCGAAAGTAAGGAGTGATCTGGTTGGTATACAGCCCCTCGGGCGGCGCACCCGTATATCCGAGAAACACTGGTTCGCTCCAGTGCAAGAAATCCATTGAACTGTGCATTACCGTGTCGCGCAGTCCATTTCGCACCGCCCGATGAAAACTGAGATATCGTTTTCCCACCGAATCCCAAAACACGGTGCTCTGCGTATCGAAATGAGCGGGCAATGTGCTGCGGATAACAGGTTCCTGGCTCATGGCCGTGAAGTGAATGCCATCGGCCGATTTAAAGGCGCAAGAACCTGAGTGACAGTGGCCGCCTAGCATCTTGTAACGAGCGTCTTCCGGGCAGTCGGGGTTGGTGTCCTTGAAAACCGAGCAGTTAATCGTGACCCGCTCCCGCCACAATCCCAATGAATCAGGGATGTTCCACAACCTCTGCGAGTCTTCGCGCGACCAAAGGATGTTGTTGCTTTTCGAACCGGCGAATTCCACCAGCCCCAATTCAGGCTTTTTCCAATGAATGCCATCTTCGCTTTCGGCATAACAAAGATAGCCAGGGAGCTTTGCGCCCTTGGGCCGATTTTCTTGGCCGTGCCACGTCCCCCGGTAATACATCCGGTATTTGGCACCGTCTTGAAATATGGTATGTCCAGTGGAGGTATTGCCTTCCCACGCTGCATCGTGACGAATCACTACCTCGCGCGCAACCGGATTGTGGAGCGTCAGTTTGGCATTCGTCATCGTGTCGATCAGATGGTCGTCCACGAATAATTCCAAGCGAGCCCCAACCTCGATTGATTGTGTTGCCTGGCATGTGGAAGCAATCAAGAGGGCGATGACGATGCCGGAACTCGGTCTGGTTAGAATCATATTGAAATTGCCTCGGTGTTGGCGCTACTGGATCGAGCCGGTGAATTCGGCGAAACGACTGGCAGAACGACATTTAGTCGGTGATACGTACGTATGAGCAGTGGCAACCTACAGAAACATTAGCTTTGACTATCATAACCTGTGGCCCCGCCTACCGCCTTCGTTTCAGCTTAGCCTGAGCCGACGCGCGAACGAATGGCAATCCCAAGACTAAACCACCGATGCCAAGTAAACATGATGTTTTTGGTTCGGCGACAGGAGGCATGTCATTGTGCCACCAACGCACTTCGTTCGAACCACGTTCGGCGGCAGCAACGATGTCGAGTCGTCCATCGCCATCCAGATCGACTAATGACATCGTGTTTGCCATCGGCCAATTCTCTTTAAGAACATGTTTCGTCCATTGCTCCGTCGGATCGCCGGGGTTTTCGAACCAGACAATTTGGCCGTTGGGTCCAAAGGCCGTGGCCACCATATCGGGCTTGCCATCGCCCGTAAGATCACCGGCCACGACATCGAAAGCTGTTGCGAGAGGGCCGACATAATGTTTTTTCCAAGTTGGTTCGGCGCCCGGCTTGCCGACGTTCTCAAACCACGCTACATGACCTGGCCCCGCTGAAAGAAACCCGAATGCCATCACGACATCCTGACGACCGTCTGCATTCATATCGATGGGTTCGCCGTGGACTGGACCGAGGGAAGAACCGTCGATGACATGTCGTTTCCATTGCTGGCTATCGGGTTGACCAGGATTCTCGTACCAGACGACCAAATTGCTCGTATTCGCGGTCCCCAATAGATCGGGCCGGCTGTCGCCGTTGAAATCAGCCGCGCGGATGGTCCGTGTCCCGGCAAGATTTTCGTCGAGCACATGCACATCCCACGAAGCTCCACTATTCCCGGGATTCTCAAACCACGCAAAACGAGTCTTGGCGGAGATGTCGGTTTTGTAGGTTGAAGTCGCCGCGTCAAGCCGACCGTCGGCGTTGAAGTCGGAGAAAATAACGTCGTAGTAGCGGTGCTCGTCCGCAGCGATGACGTTCCGCGTCCACGGCTGAGGCTGCGAAAGCGTTCCCGGATTCTTGTACCAGACCAACTCTTTACTGAGGTTCATCACAACGACGACATCGGGTTTACCATCACCATCCACATCGCCGATGTCGTGCTTCTCAGGCCAACCCAGTTCTTGTTGTCTGATAAACACACGAGTGAAAGTTCCATCTTCTTGGCGGCTGAAGTACGACAGATTGCCCTTGACGGCGTCAGCGGAGGTGATTTCTGGTTTGCCGTCGCCGTTCAAGTCTCCGGCAACTACGCCCCAAGCATATTCATATCCGTCTTGAAGCAGATGTTCGGTAAACCCTTCCGATCCCTTTGATATCACGCCACCCGAACAAGCAATCATTGCAACGCTCGTCAGAATGCAGCAGCTCGCAATTGAATTCATATATTCTCCGTTGTCTTTGCATGTGGTATTTAGACTTATTACAACGACAAGCCGATGTTCCTGGTGAGGCGGCTACTACGATTCCCAGAACATCTGCCGACCTCACCAGGAATTTTCCGCTTTGCTTCGGATATCAGGCCACTCCCGCATTCACCATTTCAGGTGGGCGGGTATCGACACCACTTGTTTTTTTGTTTCGACTCCACGTGATGCCACCAATCGTCGTCTTAGAGGCAATCGTGCCAACGACACAATCTGTATTAATTCCGCCTTGGACGGACTTTGAACAGCAAACCTAACAGTCCAGTATAAAGTAATGCACTTATTGATGGTTCTGGGACGACAGTACTATCCAAGTACAGTTTCCCGGTATTCCAGCCGGTTCCGAACTCAAGCGCACCGAGCGAATCGGCGGTCCCCCAAATAGATGGCGCCTCCCAAGGAGTACCGCCGTTAAGACTAACCGTAAACTTGCCTGTGGTGTGATTCCAATCAAGATTCACTTTGTTCCAGGCATCGTCGATCAAGTCGAGTCCCGTATCCACCCAGTCCGAACCGCCATTCCAATACCACATGTTGAGTTGAAGACCTCCACTGCCTGTGTTGTCGCCAAATCCGATGGGAACCATGAGGTTCGACCGGGGCGAGATCGCGGCGTTGAGCGAGCTTTTCTGGAGGAGAGTATAAACAAAATTCTGAGCCTGCGATTTGAAAAACATCTGAAACTCGACACTTACAGAGTCCGTGGCAAGGGTCGCTGAATTTGCAAAAACCGCTCCCAACCACGGTTGGTCTCCGTTTGCACGACCGAATTCGAGATAGTTGTTACCAGAATAAGCGGCCGATGGACCGCCCGCAGTTGCCCCAGTTCGCGTGTCATTTAAGGACAGCGGCCCCGTGCCACTGGAATTCCAGGTGCCAATCAGCGGATCGTTGACACCGGGGGTAACGCCGACGGTGCTGTTTTCGAATCCATCGTGAAACAAGGTTGCGGCACCAGACGTCACTAAGACTGCACGGGCCTGCGGCGCGATCATTGTCAGACAAACGAGCGGCACAAATAAATACGACGGAAGACTAACAAAGCGAATCATGGTTGCACCCTTTCTAAAAGACAGTACTCTTCGATCTCTAATGACCATTCACAGACTGCTGGCAACAAGCTAGCAATGATTGTCCATGTTTATTAATGGTCTCCACCGTCTCTTCTCTGCGCAGCCTTTTTCTCTATCCGACCCTGAGCTTACGAAACTAACACCTGTCGCCACTACCGATCAGATACCGCGGCATCTCGTCTTCCGGTCGATGCATTTTGGCGGCCAATCTTTCACGGTATTGCGCCCATCCTCAGGCAAGACCTCGATTCCGCCTAAAAACCAAACCCAATGAACCCACAACCGCGATGCCAGCTAGGGCAATGCCTGCCGGCTCCGGCACGGGGACGATCGACGAACTGGAGGCAAACGGAAAATTGGTTTGCCAGACAACAAAATCCGCCCCATCGACGGTGCCATTGCCGTCGGCGTCTCCTTGGGCCAAGGTTGCGTCGCTTTCTTTGGGAAAATTCGTTTGCCAGGCGACGAAATCCGCGCCATCCACGGTGCCGTTGCCGTCGAAATCGCCGGGGTGATTAGGCGGTGCAAGAGGACCGGTCGCGTCGATAAATAGCTTGCCAAGCTCCCAACCAGTGGCGATTTCCAACGCACCAATCGAGTCCGCAGTCCCCCACACCACTGGTGCCTCCCAAGGTATTCCGTTAATACCAACCGTGAATTTGCCGGTCGCATGATTCCAGTCGAGCGTTACCTCGTTCCAGGCGTCATTGGTCAAATCAAGTCCGGTATCAACCCAATCCGAACTGCCATTCCAATACCACATGGTGGTGTGGTCGCCAGGTGCGCCCGTGTTATCGCCAAAGCCAATGGGAACCAATAGGTTCGTCTGAGGAGAAACCGATCCGGTCGCTACTAAGCTCTTCTGAAGGACGGTGTACACAAAGTTGTAGGGAGTCGCTTTGAAGTACATTTGGAACTCCGCATGCAACGAAGCAGTAGCGAGGTCCACGGGATTGCTAAACAAAGCACCCATAAACGGTCGATCCCGAGGAGCAGCCTCACCGGCACGAGACAGTTCGAGATAATTGTTTCCGGAGTAGGCCGCCGTGGGACCGCCATCGATTGCACCTGTGCGAGTAAGGTTGATCGCTTCCGGTTCCGTGGCAGTTGAGTCCCAAGTACCAACGGTCGGGTCGGTGGCCGCAGGGGTACTATCCACGGTACTATTCTCGAAACCATCATAGAAAAGCGTCGTGGATCCGGACGTAACCAAGACCGCGTGGGCCGGCGAGCACGTGACCGTCGTAAAAACAGTCACAAGAAAATAAGTCATCAGAGTAAAAGAACGGTACATAATTTGCATCCTTTGAAAAAGAACGATCTATTTATGGGGGTGCCAACGCAGTTGACCCCGCTGTCACCAATTGCCCGCGCCTACTCTCCTTCGCATTAGCCAAGAATTACTGCCACAGCGCAGCTTGGCGATGCAATGTTCCGAGATCATTTACACTCATACACTCAAGTGCCAATCGCGTTTCCTCCTTTCCTGAGTCTCCTGGTGGTTGCAAGGCCCCGCTATTGTCTGCCTCTCCTCTGTTCCAGATCCAAGCTGTAATCACACTACGAACCCTGATGTTTGTTGGTCGCTGCTACTGCTAACGTCTCACCTTCGTAAAGGCTCAAATTAAGAGCAAATTCTTCGCCGTTGTCGACTGGCCGATCGCCGCTGCGCATCTCGTGCAGCAACGAAACCGCTCGTCGTCCTGTCGCGACCTCGTCAAGCACCACTGAGGTCAACCGGCGCGAGATAGCCCCTTCTCGCCATGCGCCTCCCTCACCTACCAAGGAAACATCATCCGGTACGCGCAACCCCAGCCGTGGCAACAGTAGGTAAATCATCTCAGCCAGAGAATCAAAGCTCGCAAAGATGGCCGTGGGAGGATCGGGCTCGCCGAACACTTTCTGAAGACATTCCCAGACTGTTTCTTCTTTGAGAACGATGCCGCCTCCAACGCATACCGACTCGACAAGACTGTCGCCGTCGCCAACCTGCAATCCCTCCTTCAGGCCCATCTCATAGTCGTGCACCAATCGTAAATGTTGCTGAGTAAAGAACGCTACTCGCCGGTGCCCGCGTTCTATCAGTGCTTGACCTGCCAAGCGTCCGATCTCGCGGAAGCCTAGCGACAGAAATGGGGCCGAGACACCTTCAACACAACGGTGACAGAACACTACGGGCACCCCTTGGTCCTGAAGCTGACGAATCTGAAAGGCGGGTGTGAGCGGCTCGGTTGTTGGCACGATTGCAACGCCGCCGACCTGCTTGTCCAGTAATTGCAATACGATGTTGGCCTGATGGCCCACGTCGTTATCGGTACTGCAAATGATGGCCTGATGATGAATGCTGCTAGGAGTCTGTCCGCTTACCTCCAATTGGCCTGGAAAATAACGTGCGGATGCGCTAGCTTGGCGGTTTGTCACGTTGCATTTTCATTTGGGGTGGGGGGAGTGGTCAGGAATGGCTCGCAAGTT
>JADZDJ010000170.1 GCA_020851115.1 Pirellulales bacterium | reverse complement strand
TCCTTTCCCCAGACTCCGAGGCATTTGCGCCACTCATTTGCCTCGCAACCGCTCGCGCGCTACCACCACCTCACCCGTCTGGATCGAATTGACTGTCGTCTTCAGTTCCCGGACAGACTCCTAGCAAAAACCCCCGAGCACAAAATCGCGGACAGGGCCCGAAGAATGGCAAACCGGAAAACGTTACCTATCCAAGCAAAACCCGTGAACCCGTTGTTCAAGATCCTTGAAATTTACAGACGAATGGTTGCACCATCAGTCGCTACACTTTGTGTCATTCCGACCAGCGAAGCTCGTAAATTATTGAATCTTTTTGAAGCGAGGAGATTGTGAGATTTGCCCAGAAATATGAGGTACATTTTCGTGTCGTACCATTCGTCACAATTCAGGAAAATGGTTAATACGAGGGGTGACAATGCGTGACGGCGGACTTTATACTCATATGTTTTCAACTCTATTGAGGTACAAAGATGTCGGCTAAAGTGAAAATCAACAAGTCGGAAGAAGTGCGTAAGCTGAACAACAGCGGGATAAGTGCCTGCTCAGAAATTATAGCCAAATTGAAGGCGCGCGGCATCAACGTTGCTCCTAGTCAAGTTTATCAAGTCTTAAACAGGAGCAAGGCCAAGAAGGCGAAAAAGAAACCATCGACGCTAAGCCACAACGGCACGGTCATCGACACGGCCATCCTGTTCGTGCGTCAAGCTGGTGGTATGGAGAAAGCGCGCGAATTGCTTGGGAAGCTGGCGATGCTTCGCGACTAAGTCATGAACATTGCGGTTACGGGAGCAACGGGTTTCATCGGGCGATATATCGTCCGCCACTTGATCGAGCAGGGACATGCTTGCCGAGCGTGGCATCGGCCACAGAGCGATCGAACCGGACTAGAAGATCTGGCCGCGCTTACATGGCTCGAAGGCGATTTGGGAAACTCGTCAGCGACCGCAGCGCTGGTGGACGGCTGCGACGCCGTGGTACACGCAGCGCTGTACCACCCGGGCGGCGACTTCCGCGTCGGTCAAGGAGAACTGCAGCGATTCGTCGAGAAGAATGTACTCGGTACGATTCAATTGATAGAGGCTGCCCGCCGCGCTCAAGTTGCAAAATTTATCTTCATCTCTAGTTGCGCGGTCCACGAGCGGATTCTCGATGATCGGCCGCTCGACGAGACTCATCCCGTCTGGCCGTTGAGCCATTATGGCGCTCACAAGGCCGCCATCGAGCAGTTTGTGCACAGCTACGGCTTTGGACAAGGCTACGAAATTTGTGCCTTGCGTCCAACGGGAGTCTATGGATTGGCGCACCCGGCGCAGGGCAGCAAATGGTTCGACTTAGTTCGGGCTGTTTCTCATGGCGAGGAAGTCAACTGCCGACGAGGTGGCAAAGAAGTGCATGCCGCCGATGTCGCCAAGGCCGTCCAACTATTATTGTCGGCACCCAATGTCGCCGGCGAAGCCTATAACTGCTGCGACCGATATGTTTCGGAATGGGATGTCGCTCATCTGGCGAAGCGCATTTTGAACAGCAATAGCCAGATCGCAGGCTGCCAGACCTCGCCAAAACACCAGATTGTGACCGACAAATTGAAGCGATTGGGCATGCAATTTGGAGGCGAAGCGCTCTTGCAGCAGACCATTCAACAATTGGTGGCTGAAACCACGTCTTGATCATCCACGGTCGCAGAACTCCAGTCCCACGCTTGCGGTTTTGCAGTAATATTGCAGTTTCTTGCTGTCGGCCTATCGAGCAACGATCAAACCTTTGCGAATATGATGAACGTGCTAAGAGATCGGGTGGCGATCGTCACGGGTGCCAACTCGGGTATTGGCCGGGCCACGGCGGAGCGATTTGCCCAAGAAGGCGCCACGGTAGTTGCCATCGATCGGCAGCAGGAGGGCATCTTTGAATTGCGCGAAAGGTACAGCGCCGTCGTGCCGGCACATTGCGATGTAACCGACCACGACAAACTCCAAGAGATCGTTACCCAAGCGCTCGCCGACTGGGGTCGCGTCGATGTTTTGGTCAATAACGTCGGATTCAGTTTCTACGAACGTCATACCGAAAGTTCGCTTGAGCACTGGCGCCAGACCCAGGCGGTCAATCTTGAGGCCGCGTATGTGCTGGCCAAGCTAGTCGTTCCGGCGATGATCGAACGCCGTTACGGCCGGATCGTCAATGTTTCCTCAATACAGTCGCTCGCCTCGGAGCCTGTCGTTGGCGCCTATGCTGCGTCGAAAGGCGCACTGAACGCGTGGAGTCGTTCGCTGGCGGTTGATTTGGCAGAGTACAACATCTTGGTCAACGTCGTTGCTCCCGGTTGCATTCATACGGCGATGAGTGTGATCAATGGCGTCGATGAGACAACGACCCCGTCCTTTCAAGAGTGGTATGTCAAGAATCGCAAAATCCCGCTGGCCCGTGCCGGTGAAGCCAGGGAAATTGCCAATGCAATCCTCTTTCTCAGTGGCGACCAATGCACATACATTACCGGGCACACGTTGGTGGTCGATGGAGGGCTAACCATCACATTCTAAGACTGCGGCGACCGCGTAAACGCTTCCTGACGGGCACTTCTACGGAATTGAAATTGCGCCAGCGGTCGCCGTGCAGCGTAAATTTCAGCAATCTGCTCGACATGCGCAACGGCGGCGGCAGTCTTTGATGACCGCGTTGGCTAATTGCATTCATGCCGTCCAGGCAGACTATTTTGAGCGATTCTGTCGTGGGGCTGTCAAGCTTGTGGCAATTGCTCTTAACCGCATTGCCCTTAAAAGCTCAGCATCTTGCGATATTCTGCCATTCGCTGCTCAAGGTTTGGTCGCTCGATGTGCTTTAATCGTTCTAAAGAAAAATCTTCCACGGTAAAGCTTGCCGTCAATACGCCGTAGGCCATTGCCTCTTTGAGCGTGCGCGGGTCGAAGTTGCCGCGCTGGGCCAAGTAGCCCATCATACCACCGGCAAAGCTGTCGCCGGCGCCGGTCGGGTCGATCACGTCCGGCGTCGGGTACGCGGGCATCACGTAGGTTTCGTGTTCGCTGAAGAACATCGCCCCATGCTCCCCTTTCTTTACGATGACGAACTTCGGCCCCAGTTTGAGCACTTTCTTGCCGGCGCGCACTAGATTGTCGTCGTCCGTGAGCAGCTTTGCTTCGGAATCGTTCATCACCAATCCGTCGATCCGCTTCAGCAAAGCCAATAGTTCGTCGCGCTGAATGTTGATCCAAAGATCCATCGTGTCGGCGACGGAGAGCACCGGATTGCTCACTTGCTCGAGCGTACGTAATTGCGTCACCGGCGAGCCATTCGCGAGAAATACGAACTTGCTTTGCCGATACGCTTCAGGCAACACCGGATTAAAGTCGCCAAACACATTGAGATGCACCTCCAGCGTCTCGCGGTCGTTCATGTTCGGCTGATACTTGCCTGTCCAACGAAAGGTCTTCCCCCCCCGTACAACATGCAAGCCGCTGGTGTCGATCTGACGGCTTTCGAGCAGCTTGGTATGCTCTGCCGGCCAATCGTCGCCGACGATGCCCACCAGTTTGGATGGCACAAAATAGCTTGCGGCGTACGAAAAGAAAACCGCCGCCCCGCCGAGCAAGTTTTCCCGGCGAGTCGCGGGAGTTTCGACGCTATCCAGCGCAACCGATCCGACAACGAGCAACGACATGGCGCAGTGTCTCCGAGGAATTTTCGGCCAAAATCAATCCGCCGCATTGTAAAGGCGGATGACCAGCGGCGAAAGGCGGAGCAGCGCCCCAAGCTCAGCGGGCGAATTTCACGTCAGATCGGATGCTCTCTCGCGGCGGCGACCATGCCGGTAAGTCAAGCAAATCAAACCGAGCGACCCCAGAACAACACCGGCCGGTTCCGGCACAAGCTGGGCAGGCACGTCATTGCCGGCTGACGTATCGAACGAAAAGCTGATCGCGGTAATCGAGGAGTTGGCAGTGACTCCCGGCACATTCAGCACGAAGTCGGCCGAGCCGCCCCAGAAAGGATTATGCGGTCCTCCCGTCAAGGCACCGCCGGCGGCATCATATTTATTCGTTCCAGCATTGGGGGGCCCAATCACGCCATGCTTCTTCTGGCCAGGCGCAGCCAATCGATCGAGATGCAGATTCGCGCCTGACGTAAACAATCCCCAGTCGGTATTGCTCACCAGGCCCGTATCGGTGTAGGTGCCGCCGCTGATAATCGTGCGTTCGATGCCGGTGGTCGACGTGATCGTTCCGGTGTTTTGTCCGGTGCTGACGTTGAACAGTACATCGTAAACCACACTCTTGGGGCTAATCGGATCCGCTTGAAAATTTTCGATTTTCACGGCGATCGTGTCCGTCGAGGTAGTAAACGTCGCGCGCGCATCGACCGGCTCGCCACCGATGGTGGAGCCTGGCACCGTCTGATATTGAATCGTCAAGCCAAAAACCGACCGTGCCGAGCAGCAGACCGCAATTACCAATGCCCCAGCAACGATGACACGACTCATAGCACTTTCCTTTCGAGGTTAAAACGTGGGCCCGTCTCGAATCAGATCTTTCTGACAGCACGACGTATTCAAGTCGCAGAGTAGACAACCATCACTCTTCCCACACGCCTGGCGCAGGGACAAACCGCTACAAAAAGCGTTCGAGCCAAAAGAGTGGCGAGCCGAACAAGCTACTGGGCAACTCTATAGGAAGTACACGTCAATGCTGTTAAACCACCGCAGTAATTCTCAGATTACTACCAATTCCCACCGATACCAGCAGTCTAAGCGGGCGCACAGCGAATGTCAATCAAAACCGCGAAAAGACAGTCGATTTTGCTTCCAAGAGCCGCATGACTACTCGGGCTTTTGCCACGCTGGAACCTTATGGACCACGTTCCAGGCCAGCCCGAGCTTTTCCATCGCACAAATCGTGTAGTAGGTAAAATCGATTTCCCACCATTTATGCCCATACCGAGCCACGCGCTGGTAGGCATGATGGTTGTTGTGCCACCCTTCGCCCCAGGCAAGCAGGCCGACCCACCAGAGGTTCTTGCTGTCGTCGGTCGTCTCGTAGTTGCGATAGCCCCAAATATGCGTCGCCGAGTTTACGAACCAAGTGACGTGATAGACCCATACCATGCGAACGAACATTCCCCACACCACGAACGACCAGCCCGTGTAGGCATCCCAACCGACGTAGCCAATCGTGAACAACACGCCGGCCAGCACGAAAAACCACAACAGAAAGGTCTTGTCGAGAAAGCGAATGACCGGGTCTTTCATCAGGTCGGGAGCGTAATGCTCTCCCATATCGCTGTGCCACTTGCGGCCGAAGTTTGGCATGAACCATAACATGTGGCTCCATAGGCCGCCGTCGCGTGGGGAATGCGGATCTCCTTCTTTGTCGCTGTGGGCGTGGTGCTTGCGATGATTGGCTACCCAAATCACTGCCGAGCCTTCGCCCGCCAATCCGCCAACAAACGCAATCAGCCATTTCATCGGGCGATAGGTTTGAAAGCTGCCATGGGTTAGCAGTCGGTGATAGCCCAGGCAAATGCCTACGCCGCCAGTCAGCCAGTACAAGCCAACGAACAGCGCTACCGCTTTCCAAGTGAAGTAGAATGGCGCTGCCAGCGCACCCAGGTGAACGACACTAAACCAAATGACCGTGCCCCAATCGATGCCCCTTTCCCACGGGTCGCGCGGCTGAAGTGGTTTGCTCGATCGCTGCTTCGGAGTGTCGTCTTGTGAATTTCCTTGCTTGGCGGCTGGCGAACGCAAAAGTTGCGACTGCGATTGCGGTGCAGCCGTCGATGCGGTGGGCAGCGTATTGAGTTCGGTCGAAACTGCGGACAAGGACATGGTATGGGTTCCTGCGGGTGCGGGGGAAGCTCGCGCGATACTGGGCGTGTCTGCGTCGTATCAGGTCGCCAGCTAGCACCAGCAACGAGTAATTCGAAGTCGGACACCGGCCATCATCGTCCAGATTGTAGAAAATGTTCCAAAACGGAGTGTCACAACCATGCACGGCGTTTGTAAAAAATAGGTAAAACTTTTCTAGGGCCATAAAAAATCAACCATCGACTGCATCGTCGATCGGTGGAACACTTGGTGAACGCCCAAGGTGAGGCTGAATCTGCCAATGGCGGCCAACTCCTGCCAGAAAGCCGTGGCGACGAGACGATTCTGGTGCCGTCGCAGCAAAATCCATTGCCTTTCCAGTTTTTATTACAGGTTTGTCGCAAAATCAGCATTTTTCGGATGGAAGCGGGAACTGAATCTCCAAAACGCTCGCTTTTCCGATGAATTTGGAGTGCAAGCCATAATCCTGCTTTCTCGTGGGACGGCACCGGATTTCCACCCCCTCATTGCTGGGCAGAGCATTCTTGCATTCTTGTCTACTCACGAAATGCCCTTGAGCCACTTCGCGGATTTGACTACAAGCCACCTCGCGGTGCTAGGCGCTGTTATCGCACCGGATGTCGCAAATTGAAGCAACGGATGCGGTGCGTTCGAGGTATTGGAATGGGGACGAAAATGGCATCTCGACTCTTGGGGTGCGCAGATTGCCCGATCCACGGTTGTGCGTGGGGTTTCCAACGCCGTACACCGCCGCGTCCACAGATTCCCTGAGGCCAGAGATGCCCACAGTTTCTGGAGACCTTCGATCGAACATGCGGCTGCCTGCCACGTACCGCCGACTACCCGAAAATCAGCCCCGAGCCTCTTGACGCGATCTGGATCGCCTGTATACTACACTATTTAAGTGTACATACAAACAAATATTCGTATGATTCGCCGAGCAAAGCGATGAACATCGAGCAATGGGCGTTTGCCCCTGAACCCTAAACGCGACTCACGAACCACCTCCTTATTTTCCATCGACCCCTGCCAAGCCTCAAGCGTCAAAAAACCCCGCAAATTCCCGAGTCGATTTACTGTCGCTCCCCGATTTTTTGCCACTCCCCCCGGAAATGAACCGGAAAATGATCTTGCGAAAATCTGCACAACGCTCGGGAAAAGCCGCACTTCTCCCGTCCGTTCATTTCCATCAAAAAAATATTTCCTAAATCATGCGACGTAGTCCAACTCAAATCCCCCGCGATAAATAACAGCAATACGAGGAACGCCGTTTCTGGAGTTCATCATTCGTCGTTCAATCCTTTGAAGTCCGTCTCGTCCCATCTCTATTCCGCTAGTTCGCTTTCAGGAGATAAACCGATGCACCCTATCCGATGCAACGTGGTTTCGGCATGCGCTTTGATAGCGGCGATTGTACTGGCGGACCGTGCGCAATGCGCCGAGGGATTTCCTTACACCGCGTATGCAAATTCCGACGACATCTACGTTCGCTCCGGGCCGGGAAAGAACTATTACCCGACCGACAAGCTCGCCAAAGGAACGGCCGTCGAAGTTTACCGACACGATCCCGGCGGCTGGTATGCGATTCGCCCACCCGAAGGAAGCTTCAGTTGGGTGCCCGCCGACGCCTTGAAGCCGACGGGAAGCGGCCTCGCAGTGGTGCTGAAGAATCGCACGTCGTGCTTTGTCGGGACGTCGTTTAGTAGTGCTCGCGACGTCCATCAAGTCCGGCTGGATCAAGGCGAGGAGGTGGAAATCCTCGACATCAAGCAAGTTGGCGAGGGCGAAAACACGCAATCGTGGTGCCAAATTTCGCCTCCTGCGGGCGAATTCCGCTGGGTGTTTGGCAAGTATTTCGATCGAGAATTGCCCTCCGGAATTTCATCGTCGAAAAGTGCTCGCAGCGACCTGCATCGAAAACCGATGGACCCGGTCGATGCCGATCGAGCCAAGGTTCGCGCAAAATATGGCGCGGTTTGGTCCGAGAAAAGCGGCGACGCCAACCAGGCCTCGAAATTGGCCAGTTCCGAACCGCCCGATGTATCTTCCACTGCGTCCGATCCACTGCACGCTGAGTTGCAATCGCTCGATCTGGCGCTGTCGACCATGGTCAGCGACGACACAAGCGCGTGGGAATTTACCGGCCTGCGGCGTCGCGGCGAAGTGGCACTCGAACGTGCCGACACTGCGATCGAGCGCGGCAAGGTACGACTAATCTTGAATCGCATCGCTCGATTCGAAGACATCAAGCGCCGTCACGACCTGCTCGGTCTGCCGCAGAATTCGAGTATGATTGCCGCGGCCCGACCGCCGGTCATGCCGGTGGATGAGCCGGTACGCTTCGACGGCGTCGGCAAACTGACGCCGGTTGTAGCTCAGCGTCCCAATGCACCTCGATATGCACTGGTAAACGACCAAAACCAGGTGGTCGCGTTCGTCACTCCGTCGCCTGGCATCAATATGCAACCCTACATCGGCAAGCAAGTTGGGATCAACGGTCAGCGTGGCTACATGCCCGAATTGCGAAAACCCCACGTGACGGCTCAGCGTGTGAGCGTGACGGATGGGACGGTGATACGATAATGCGAGCAGGCGCCGATTCACCGTCGTTCTGAACTACTTCCCGTCCACAGCATTTCACCTCTCAGGGAGCATCGAAGGGGTCGGCAAACTTTGTGCAGTTTGAATAAGGAGTCGGCCCTGGTTGAACCGTCTTTTCAGACGCCGCAGCTTGATGGACTTGCTACAATTCAAGGTTTGATCGGCTGCCAGTCAGTGGTTAGCTGTCGGTCGCCGCAGTGGTTGGCAACGCGCGACTCGCCCGAGAGAACCAACCACGAATCAATGACTACTGGCGACGAACAAATTTCCATGATTACCCCCCGCACGCTTAAAGGCTTTCGCGATTATCTGCCGGAACAGATGATTCCGCGCGAGCGGCTGATTGCAACTGCTCAGCGAGTTTATCGCAGCTATGGGTTCAGCCCGATCGATACGCCGGCGCTGGAATATCTCGAGATTCTCGCCGGTAAAGGAGGCGAAGAATCGGACAAGCAAATGTACCGGTTTACCGATCACGGTGGTCGAGAAGTGGGGATGCGGTTCGACCTTACGGTGCCGCTGGCTAGGTTTGCAGCCGAGCATTTTGCCCAGATCGGCACGCCGTTCAAGCGTTATCACATTGCCACGGTCTGGCGCGGCGAAAACACCCAGCGGGGCCGTTACCGCGAGTTCATGCAGTGCGATTTCGACACGATTGGCACTCTATCGCCCGTGGCCGACATTGAAACAGCCCTCGTGATTCACGACTTGCTGGGGGCCATCGGATTCAGCCAGTTCACGATTCACGTGAACAATCGCCTGGTGCTCAGCGGTCTGCTCGAAAAACTGGAACTGGCGGAAAAGTCGAAGGCCGTGTTGATTGCCCTCGACAAGGTCAACAAGATTGGCCCGGAGAAAGTTGCCGCGGAAATGGCGGCGACGGCTAGCGCGACGGCAGATCAGGCGCATCAACTGTTGCAGCTCGCGGATATTCAGGGGACGAACGAAGACGTTCTCAAGCAGATAGCAGCGCTTGTCGCGGGCAATGAATCCGGGGAGGCCGGGGTCGCTCGGCTGAACGAACTACTCGCCGCCTTGCACGCGGCAGGCGTTCCGTCAGACCGAATCAAGATCGACGCCGTCATCGCGCGGGGCCTCGACTATTATACCGGCACAATTTATGAGACGTTTCTCGACGCCTTGCCGACAATCGGCAGCGTTTGTTCTGGTGGTCGCTACGACAATCTCGCCGCGCTGTACACGAACCAGCAGCTTCCCGGCATCGGCGCATCGCTCGGGCTCGATCGCTTGCTCGCCGGCATGGAAGAACTTGGCATGTTGCCAAAAGTTTCCACACCTGCTGAGATTTTCATTCCCTATTTCGACGCCACGAGACTGCACGACTACTTGCGCCTCGCTGCCACGCTTCGCGCCGTCGGCTTCGGCGTGGAAGTTTATCCCGAACCGAAGAAGCTTGGCCAACAACTCAAGTACGCCGACCGCCGCGGATTTCGGGTGGCGCTGGTCGCCGGCGAAAATGAATTTGCCGGGCATTCCATACAAATCAAGGATCTGGCGAGGGCGACAAGCCAGATCGTGCCGTTCTCGGAAGAAGCAGACCAATTGATCGATACGCTCCGACAGCTTTTGGCCTGATGGGTAGCCAATCGAACTTTCCGCACACCATCGGCGGAACAACGCTGGACAGGACAATCGACGCCGCGCAAAAAATCACCCCGCGGTCGGTAGATGGTTCTACCTGACGCGGGGTGAAAGCAGCAAGCAAATGGCAAATCTGCCGCGATGGCTGAATTTGCCAACCGTTAAACTCTAGTGGCAGCCGTTGCAAACTGGAGCCGGTGCTGGGCAGGCAGGCGCATTGCAAGGAGCACAACACGGCGTATTGCAGCAACGACGGGAGCGTCGACGGCAGCAAGCTTCCGAAAGCTCCGGCAAGCTGGCAGCAACCAATGTCAACGCCACAACAGCAATCTTCACCAACTTCATTTCAGGTCCTCCTCTGACAGGAACAAAAAGGGTCACCAGTAGCACAGCACTGGGTAATGCAAGTTGCAAAACTGTGCACATTGCAATTGTCAAACCTGCCAATTTAGGAAAGATTTGACGGCAACTTGAGTTCCTCTTAGACCACAACCGCGGCCGCGATTCAAGCCCCTAACTTCCACAGGCAAATTGTTTTTTACTGACCGATTATCCATGATCGTAAGTCTAATATTCGATACAGTTTACGAGCATTGAGTACGGCAGGTTGGATGGCGTCATGCGCCATCTCAACTACCCGACTTGCCCCCTGCTTGGGCAGCGTAGCACCAAGTGCGCTAGTTCGGGCGGGCAATTCAGGCGTATTGGTTCTTTGGCCGAAATGCCTCGGCTGACATGCATCAGCGTTGGTGCGGTGTAGAACGTACCGCTGGCATATTTCACGCCGTGCAAGCTTGGCGAAGCAATCGGTCCGACGAGCGGCAATCGAATCTGTCCACCGTGCGTATGACCAGCAAGCATCAAATCGAAATCCCAGTGCCGCGCCCAACCGAATTGATCGGGCGAATGAGACAACAAGATGCGGAATTGATTGAGTTCCAAGGATCGTGGCGAACAATCGCTCATCTCGGCGGCCGGAGTAATCCACGGCAGTTCATTGCCAGCGAGAATAATCTCCACGCCGTCTACATCAATTCGCCGCCAACTCCCGCCCAGATTAACCAAGCCTGCGTCGGCCAACATTTGCCGCAGCTTGGGTACGTCGCCATTGATGATGTCGTGATTGCCAAGAACAAAATACGTACCATAGCGGGCGCGTAGTTGTTGGAAGGTTTCCGCGATCCAATCAAGTCGCTCGGCGTTTTCGATCAAGTCGCCGCATAGAGCGACCAAATCGGCATGGAGCGAGTTGGCTTCGCGAACGACCTCGCGAAAATACTCCAGGCCGATTTTCCCCGTGAAATGCCAGTCGGAAAGCTGTACGATCGAAAAGCCGTCAAGATTTGATGGTAGCCGCTCAATTTCGATCTCCAACTCCTCAATCGCAATTTTCAGCACTTCATTACCGGGGAAATACGATAGCAACTTTGCTTGCCAGCCAAATAGGGGTTTCCGGGAAAGTTGCTCGGCCACATCAACGACAATGGTCTGCCGCGAAAGTACCTGCCGCGGCGGCATGGCAATCCATTGTCTTCGAATCCAAACGACGGCCACTGCGACCGCTAGTATCCAGCACAGGACGAAGTAGCCCCACGCTGCACCGGGAATTCTCGACCAGGCCCAAGCCTGCGTGGCACCGCCGGTTGCCCACCATTCGACGAAGTAGACAAACGGCGTGAAACAAAGGATACCGTAGCCAATCACGCTGGCGACTTTCACTATCACCCGCGATGCCCCGATGGCATGGAAACGGTTGATCAGTCCGATCCAGAGCGCCGCGTGACCAAGCATGGCGGTGGCAACGGCAAGCGATAAAAGAACGACGGACATCGTTGAGCGCTGCGAGAGCTTGGCAGGCCGTTGGCTCGGAGGCAGAACAGCGATCGGTTACGTCGACTGTTTAACCAGTTGCCGTTTGCCGACCGATTTTTCCACCGCGTCGAGCAATTGGTCGAGGCGGAACGGCTTGTAAAGCACCAAATCGACGCCCGCTTGGCGGGCTTTCACAATTGAATGTCCCGGATCGTAACCGAAACCGGCCATTAACACGAGCGGCACAGGGTCGATAATCTCTTGCAGCCGCTGGAGCAACTCGTAACCATTCAAATCGGGCAATCGGATATCGGCAATAATCACGTCGTAGCCGTCGTCGGAGAGCATGTTGCGGACCATGCATAGTGCTTCGGCCCCATGATGCGCGGTCTCAACGATACAACCATAGCGCTCGAGCAAATTGTGGGCATCGCTGCGTACCGAGTCTTCGGCATCCACCACCAAAACCTTCTTATTGCGTAGTGCCAACCGCTTTTCGACGTGTCTGCCGGCGGGAATGGCTTGGACCGGAGCCATCGATTGCCCTACCTTTTGGATCACCTGCTTAATGTCGCGGGCATTTCGCAAGATGCGCTGCAGCCGTTCGACCACTTCCGGCTCGTGGCCGATATAACGCTCCATGACGTTGACGGCATCGTTCAATATCTCATCGACCGGTCGCGCGACTGCACCGTGGATCGCCTCGACGTTCTCCTGAATCGTGCTGGCCTTCTCGACGGCAAGCAGCTCAAGCGTATTGAGCGCCATTGCCACATCGCGGCTAAAGATTTCGAGAAATTGCAGGTCGCTCTCGCCAAAAGCTCGCGGCTCGGGACTTTCGACATTGAACGTGCCAATCACCTGGTCGTGCAGCACCAGCGGCACCGTGAGCGAACTTTTCGCCCCCTTGGCTCCTTCCAAATAGAGTGGGTCTTCAATCGTGTCCTCGCAAAGGTAGCTTTTCCCGGTCGAAGCCACGTAGCCCGTAACTCCGTTGCTCCGTTCTTCGGCATACAAAATGCGCTGCTCCGCGGCCGGCTCCATTCCGACGGCTAGAAGCGGTTCCAAGCGGTTGTTTTTTTGATCGAGCAAGCGAATTTCTACCACATCGAACTGCAGCAAATCTTTAGTGTGGTGCAAAATGTTCGATTTCAACAGTTCGATGCGGTCGTCGACCGTCATTTCTGACAGTTCTTTCGTGGTGAGGTCGGATAGCTGCTGGCCTGCTTGATGAATCGCCTCGAGCTTCTGCTGTTGAAGCACTTGCTTCGTGACGTCGTGGACGGTAACAATGACGTTCTCCGGCGGCCGGCTTCCTTCGCTTACAGGGGCTGCATGGATGTGGAAATAGCGGCTGTCTCTCGAACGCAGCGTGCTGCTGCTGGCATGGCCGGTCGTAAGCGCCGTGTGGAAAGGGGAAAAATCCGGTCCCAAAATCTCAGGCGTGTCGAGGACCGCGTAAAAATTTTCGCCTACGACCCGATCGTGACCGGTCCATTCTCGCAGCCGTCCGTTCCCCCAAATGATCGTATTGTCCGAGTCGAGCAAAACGATGCCGTCCGGCATGCCTTCCAGAATGCGTTCATTTTGCAGCAGCTTCCCCATTCGGAAGGCTTCGCCGATGTGGCTGGCCGAGACGAGAACGCCAGCGTAATGTTCGCGCGCCATGCGCGAAAGAGCGCGAATCGGGTTTCGGACTTCTTCCACTTCCACCCCTTCAGTAACGATGGGAAGTGGATCGTCCGATTCCGCAGGATCGCGGACAACCAACAATTTGGGTTTATCCGTCACTCTCCCAGCTCCGGGGGGCCGTGGCTGCCAAATCAATTATAGAGGTCTCAAGCGGCCTAACAACCACTGCCAAATTCGATGGCCAAACATCGCTGCTATGCCACGATACAGCTAGCGGTTCTACCCCAATGATAATCTGGATCGTCAGACTGCGCGACGTCGATTAACCAGGCGCTAATCTTTGCCTGTTTTTCGCTTATTTCCGCCAATGATGCAAGCTGAAAAGTCGAATTTGGCGGAATTCTCGGCACAGACGGTGCGGGTTGTTGTTCCGATAGTACATTCTACGCCGACAAAACAATCTGGATTGAACCTCACCAAGAAATTCGACGCAGGGGGGAATGCAAAGTCGGCCAGCATGGCAGCCGGAAATATTACGATGCTGCTCGTTCCGGCCATCCATAGATTCTTTGAAAAACCTGATCGACGGTCGTCGTTAATGTCTGTCGACTCACCGGCTTGGGTAGGACGGAGAAGGCCTCGATCGATCGTGCTTGTTCGACGATCAATTCATCGAGCGCCGCCGAAAGCAATACAAATGGTAGCCGAGAATTGATCTGTCGTAGCCGGCGGGCCGTCTCTAGCCCTGTTAATCGCGGCATATGCATATCTACGAGTAGCAGGTGGACCGGCTCGACCCCAGCAATCCGAACGGCCTCTTCACCATCGGCGGCTGAATAGGTACGAAACCCGCGCGGTTCGAGCATCCCGCGCACGGTTTCGCGAAAGCCGTGGTCGTCATCTGTAATCAATATCGAGGGAGGTTCGAATAGCATCGCACTGCACCAAGCCGACGAGCCTCTCCAAGGCTCGTCCATATCCGCAATATCTTCGCCGCTCGAAATCCGATGCAACTTCAATGCCGCGAAGCGATTCCAGCCGAAGTGGATCAAGTACCCAAATTGCAACTACCGCCCAGCCTTCAACTTGTAACATAGTCCGAACCATTGGCCAAATCCAATCTTGAACTTCCGGCCCAGCGAATTTTGACATGATTTCCGGCAAAAGCCGCTGCCATTCGGGCAGGCGAGTGCAGCGAAGATTAAGCGAAAAATCGGTCAGAATCGAAATCGAAACGGGGTCCATTTCCTCCCGAAAATTCAAGAAAATCACGCGTTTCTTGCGATTTCGAAATCGGCTTGCGCCTCCGATGGCAAGCTTTACGCGACGCGCCAAGACCCTTCCGCGGGTACGGGTGAAAGCTGGAGATTCAGAAAACCACCCATTTCTTCGTGCGTTAATTTGACGGCGTTACGATTGTCTTCCCGTAATAGATCGACGGCCACCTGGTGCAAAAGGGTGGTGAACCGCGCGCATCGATTCCGACACGCTGCTTCTCGCACGCGCCACAGTTTGCTCGTAGCTCTGGTCCCGCTCTGGGTCCGGGGTGCGGTCGCCTAGGGCGCGTTTCCCTGAGTCGATTGCCTTCCCTCCACGACCTCCGCCGGCGGCGCTGGCCTGCCGTTGTTTGGCCGCTTCTTCGGTACTACGCGATCGCCCAACTTCCCGTGGGCGGTGCATGCCGAGCGAACAGCCAATGGCCGTTCTCGACCAGGCCCGTTCGCTAATAACAAGGGACGCCCGTGAGATCTCCCGGTACCCGTGCAAGGAGTATCCGTCTATGCTCAGGATCTTCGACTGCGCGGGGATCGATGCACGGCTTGATCAATATTCGACGCACTCCTGTCTTTGGTATGAATTATTGGGGATCAGCCAACTGGCGATCGACAGCGATCGTTAGCAACTTTTGTCAACCGGCGCCCAACGATCCTTGAACCGCAAGATTGGCAATTCGAAGAGATAATAGGATGCAGTTGCCAGCGCTATCGCAATCGCCGTCATGCAGCAAAATCGCAGGAACCATGCCGACAGATCGTGTCGGTGATCAAAGATTGGCGACGGCGGCAGTATACGATTGACGATCGCCCGTGCAATCAGATGGAGTAGATATAGCCCATACGATATTCGCCCCAAGTAGGTTAACGCGACGTTGCTAAATGCTCGACGCAACCAGCCAGATTCGGGCGACACCAGCAGTCGTGCCAACAAAGTCGCCGAAGCGAGAATTGTCATGCTATATCCCACGGCGATGAACGGGAGGTCTTTTCTGGTCCAGCTGAATAATGCGCCGATCGCGACGACCAGCGCCAATGGAGTCAACCGAGCCAGTGCCTTAATGATTTCGAATTGCTCGAATTTCAACGCCAAGCTAATGAGACCGCCTGCCGCCAATGCATCCATGCGGCAGATGGGCAGTACATAGGGGCCAATCCACGGTTGCGGCCCAAACCGCCAGACAACCATCCGAAAAGCTGGAGCCAATAGCAGTGAGCACCCTAGAATTGCACTCAATGTCCGCGGCCTTAATATGAGCACCAGTGCAGGAAAGATCAAATAGAATTGCTCTTCGATGGCCAGCGACCATGCAATATCCATTGGCACATAGTCCTCACCGAATCGCGCCATCGCCAAGTTCGTCAGATAGAGAAAATTGATCCAGATTCGATCCAGCACCCGCCTCGAAGGATCATTGACCGGGGGGG
>JADZDJ010000169.1 GCA_020851115.1 Pirellulales bacterium | reverse complement strand
TGCGACCCGTCGCGTAGATGTTTCGAATGACATTCACGGTGGTTTGGAGTCCCGTCGAGGTGGAGGCTTTTCGCATGAGTTCAACGCATCGTTCCAACGTATCAAACAGCATGCCAGTACACGCGCGACTCACGTGGAGAAAGAATCGCCGTTCGATCGGGTTGTATTTCGAGCAGTAACTGGGGTAGTGAGCCACGCGGACCTCAACGCCAATCTGCAGGACGCCGCACGCGGCCTGCCGCCGGATCATCAACCAGGGAATCGATCTCTTGGATTCCTCGGCGGATGGTTTTCGTGGCGCAGCCCAGGATTTTCGCGACGTACTCGATGCCGCCGTGCCCTAACCGCTTGGCTTCCACTGCCGCGTAACGCCTTTGGTCTTTTTCCGAGAGCGTATGGTAGAAATTCTGCATGTGCATTTTGGATTCTTCGTCATACTGCTTGAAAGTTGAGCTTGCCATCCTTGGCCTCCCCATGAAAACACGCGATGCCCAGGCCCGGATCATCGCCCATCGCGACTCTTCATCATACACCAAATCCAAATCCGACACTTATTGATCGAACGGTGCTTACCGGGAACTCGGACCCGGCCGGCTCTCCGCCCCACCCACGGCGCCCCCCTTCCGATACACTTCCGTCTCCCTCTCCCTCCCCAGCAGCCGCGCCGCCAGATCCACATACTTGAATCCATATTCCCTGGCCGGCTCCATCTGCAGGCAAAACGCCCAGTCGTTCCAACCGGAGATGAAGATCACCTTCGGGTCCACCTTCCGCGCCGCCAGCATCTGGTCTTCAAAAAACTTCCCGTCGGCCCGCTGCGCGATCGCCGCCTGGCCGTGCGCCCGCAGTTCCTTGAGCTGCTTCTCGTCCAGAGGCTGCTTCTGGACCACGTGCCTGATGAACGCATGCTCCATGAATCCATCCACGCCGGGATTGGTGGTCATGCACTCCTTGTTGCCGGCCGGCCCGATGTAGCGCCAACCCCCGTCATCCCGATCCGCCGATATCCGCCGCAGCGCGAAGAACTTCTCGTTCTCCTTGGAGATCGCATCGATCTCCGGCGCCGGCCGATTGAGATACGTGATCACCAGCGGCTGGCCGTCCAGCCGGAAGTAGAAATCGCGCTCCGCCAAGTGCTCGCGGATGTACTCCAGCGCGAAACGATATTCGTCCGTCGACGGGTTCGAATTCCACCGCTCGAGCCACACCACCAGGCTGAGCTTGCGCGTTTCCTTTTCCTGGTGGGCGAGCTCCTCGGCGATCAGCTTCAGCGTCTTCTGCCTGGGCAGATCGAACATCGTCAGCTCCGGCTGGATCCGGCACACGTCATAGAAAATCACATCCACGCCCGCCCGCCGCAGCCACGCCAGGTGCTGCTTCACGATCTTCGGATCGTCGGTCTTGTATTCGCCCAGCAGCGGATGAAACGGACCATTCCACTCCCGGATCGGGTCCCAGTCATGGGCGATCGAATCCTCGAAATGACTGCCGTACCACGTTCCGACTACCCCCGCGAATCGCGTCTTCGCCGCCGCCTCCGCATCCATCTCCGCCTGCCCGCAGGCGACCCGAGCCCCCGCCAGCATCGCGATCACCAACCCCAAGCCCACGCAGCATCTTATCCCGATACTCTGAAACGTCGTCGTCATACGCCACCCTCTAGGAATTTTAATCCGCCAAGGGGCCGATTTTAGCCTTGAGCGGGCCCGGTCGTCAATCATTTTGGCACTCTTTACAGGGCCAATGACTTATTCAAAATGGAGAAGCAATTGTGGGAGGCGTCTCCGACGCCGATTTCGCTCAAACTTCAGGAACGGAACAATTTGCGACGGATCATCGGGGTCGGAGACCCCTCCTACAGCTTCCCCAGATTCAATAAGTGAATGGCCCTGCCAGAACGCCGTGAAGGCTTAAATCTGGATCGCCGTTTCGGTATACTTGCTGGTGGCCATCGTCAAAAAACGTCTCGGCACCGAATTGTCGCTCTACGCAATCCTACAGATTCTTAGCGTCTCGATGTTCGAGAAAATGCCTTTAGTCGAGCTGCTTTCGCAAGCCGATTGCCAAGTCCCTCAACCCCCAAGTCCTAACCAGCTGCGACTATTCGAGTAATGTTGGGACAGTAATGAGAAAGTGCAGTGGAGAAGTAACCATGAAACGTCTTCTGCTTATTGCAACGATCTTCATGCTTACCGGCACGTTGCTGGTTCGCGCAGACGAGTTGTCGAAGAGCTTCGCGTCGCCGCCGATTGACGCACGGCCCTGGGTCTATTGGTTCCCGCTGGACGGCAACCTGACCAAAGAAGGCATTACGGCTGACCTGGAGGCCATGGCCCGGGTCGGAATCGGCGGTGTGCTCTTCATGGAAGTAGATTTCGGTGAGCCCAAGGGCTCCGCCAGCTTCGCGAGACCGCTGTGGTGGGAGATGCTTTTGCACGCCGGCCGCGAGGCAGAGCGGCTCGGCATCCAGATCAACATGAACAACGACGCGGGCTGGTGCGGCAGCGGGGGCCCCTGGGTCACGCCCGAACTATCGATGCAAAAAGTCGTGTGGACCGAGACGATCGTCGACGGCCCGCGAAAGTTCGCCGAAGTGCTGGCAAAGCCCGATGCCTTGCACGGCTATTATCGCGACATCGCCGTGCTCGCGATGCCAGCGCCTTCGGGCCAAGCACGAATCCAAGACATCGCGGGCAAATCGGCGATCCATCCGCAACACTTTCCGCCGCAGCCGGCAACGTTTCTGTCGGCCCCGGCGGACGCCGTCATCCCGCGCGACAAGATTCGCGATGTTTCGGTTCAATTGGACAAAGACGGCAAGCTCACTTGGGATGTGCCGGCAGGCAAGTGGCTCGTGATGCGGTTCGGACATACGACCACAGGCAAGGATAACCACCCAGCTCCGGAATCCGGACGCGGCCTGGAGTGCGATAAGTTCAGTCAAAAAGCAACGCAAACGCATTATCAGGCGTTAATGGGCAAGCTCGTGGCCAATTACGGCCCGCTCGTCGGCAAGGCGCTGGTCTCCACACACATCGACAGTTGGGAGACTGGCTCGCAAAACTGGACGCCGCGGATGCGCGAAGAATTCCAGCAGCGGCGCGGCTACGATCTGCTGCCCTTCCTGCCCACGTATGCCGGCTATGTCGTGGACAGTTCGGAGGTCAGCGAACGCTTCTTGTGGGATCTGCGCCAAACAGTTTCGGACCTGATCGTTCAAGTCTACGCCGGCAGCATGCGTCAACTGGCGAACGATGATGGCCTCCGCCTCTCGATCGAGGCGTACGATGGTGACCCGTGCGATGAAATGACCTACGGCGGACAGGCCGACGAGCCAATGGCCGAGTTCTGGACAATGGGCTACGACCGCGAATACACCTGCACCGCCATGGCATCGTCGGCCCACACCTACGGCAAACGAATCGTCGGCGCCGAGTCGTTCTCTTCCACGGAGGACGAGCGCTGGCTGAAGCACCCCGGCTCGATCAAAGCGCTCGGAGACTGGGCATTTTGCCAAGGGATCAACCGCTTCGTGTTCCACCGTTACGCTGCGCAGCCATGGACGCACGTCGCACCCGGCATGAGCATGGGGCCGTTCGGTGTTCACTACGAACGGACGCAGACTTGGTGGGAACAGTCGAAGGCGTGGCACGATTACCTAACCCGTTGCCAGTATCTCCTGCGGCAAGGCCTGTTCGTTGCCGATCTGCTCTACCTGCAACCTGAAGGCGCTCCACGCCGGTTTTCAGTGCCGCCCGAAAACCCGAAGGGTTATTGCTTCGATGGCTGCACCCGGGAAGTGTTGCTCACACGCGCCGCGGTAAAGGACGCCCGGATCGTACTGCCGGACGGCATGAGCTACCGTGCGCTCGTCCTGCCGCGGGTCGAAACGATGACTCCGACGCTCTTGCGTAAGATCGACGAACTCGTCGCCGCCGGCGCTACGGTGTTCGCCGCGGAACCGCCGCGAAAAGCGCCGGGGCTCTCCGACTGGCCCAACTGCGATGCCCAGGTGCAAGAACTCGCCGACAAACTTTGGGCGGGCGGCAAATTGCAAGTTTTGAAGGAGACCGATGCCAACGCGCGGCCAGGGGCCATTTACGCGCACGCGGCGGCGATTGGCGAGTGGTTTACACGCAATGGCCTACCGCCCGACTTCAGCGCGACTCCGCACCTGCTCCACATCCACCGCGCGACGAAGGAGGCCGACCTGTACTTCGTCGTCAATCCCGAGCCGCGCCAAATCACCGCTACCGCCAACTTCCGCGTCGCAGGAAAGCAACCGGAATTTTGGTGGCCCGACACCGGCAGGATAGCGCCGGCCGTGGCATTTTCCGAAAAGGATGGCTTAACGAACGTGCCTCTCGAACTGGAGCCGAACGGATCGGTGTTCGTCGTGTTTCGCAAACCATCTGCCGGCATCGACCCAGTCGTCCGCGCAACGCTCGACGGGCAGCCACTCCTCGAGCCCTCGCCGCCGCCGAAGATCATCGTCCAGAGCGCCCGCTACGGCGTGTTGGACGATCCTCGACGGACGCGCGACGTAAAGGCTGAGTTGCAGTGCTTGGTGGATTCCAACCAAAAGGACTTTCCAGTCGCCCGACTGGCCGAAGGCGGCGACCCAGCCAAGGGCATCGTAAAAACACTCGTCGCAGATTACACGGCCGACGGCCGGCCACTTACCTTTAATGGCCAGGATCCAGGAATCGTCCGTTTTGGAGCCAACGCGACCTCCGACGCCCCGCCACTCGACATCGCCCGCGGCCAATTCTGGCAAAGCGGCAATTACCTCCTTAATACCGCAGGTGGCAAGACTTTCCAGTTCGCCGTCTCGCTTCCCGCGCCGAGGGAGATAGCTGGCTCGTGGGAAGTTGCTTTCGACCCGCGGTGGGGAGGCCCGGAAAAGGTGACGTTCGATTCACTCGAAGACTGGACCACTCGCCCGGAAGCAGGAATCAAATACTACTCCGGCGCGGCCACGTATCGAACCACGTTTCAATCCGACGCCGCAAAGGCGAAATCCAGAATCTTCTTGGACCTCGGCCGCGTAGAGGTGCTGGCGGAAGTGGCCCTCAACGGCAAACCGCTGGGTACGCTGTGGAAGCGGCCGTTTCGGGTGGACGTGACCGACGCCATCCAGCCAGGGGCGAACGACCTGGAGATCAAGATTGTTAATCTCTGGGCCAATCGCCAGATCGGCGACGAACAATTGCCGGAAGACAGCGACCGCAATCCAGACGGCACGCTCAAGTCCTGGCCAACCTGGCTCACCGATGGCAAACCCAGCCCCGCCGGCCGCTACGCTTTCACCAGTTGGCGACTTTGGAAAAAGAACGACTCCCTTGTTTCATCCGGTCTACTTGGCCCCGTAATTATCCGCTACGTCGAGAATCTCGAATTTCCATAAAACCCTCGTTTCGGAATGGTATCGACTGAGCGAATAACCCCTGGTGACAGAAAAGGTGGTAGAATGCGTCGGCGTAAGCTGGTGGAAAGTCGCGCATGAAAGAGTCGCACGAGGTAAGCCCTAGGAGTCTGTCCGCTTACCTCCAATTGGCCTGGAAAATAACGTGCGGATGCGCTAGCTTGGCGGTTTGTCACGTTGCATTTTCATTTGGGGTGGGGGGAGTGGTCAGGAATGGCTCGCAAGTT
>JADZDJ010000168.1 GCA_020851115.1 Pirellulales bacterium | reverse complement strand
GGTATGTGCGATGTACATTTCCGGGTTTGCCATACACGGTATTGTCATCCATTGCAATTGAGACCTGGGAAAGTTTGGAATACCGCATATTCTCCAGTCATATCCAAAAGTACGCGCTGGCCCTGCGTCGTAGCCCAGGTGGCGTGTGCCACGGACACGGACGGGCCAACGGGCGGGAATCAGGGCGCGAAAATGGTGCCCACGATGGTGCCGAGAGTCGCCGAAAATGGCACCAAACTAGCCTCATCGGGCACGCTGCGGATCGCGCCGGATTGCACCGTAACGAGGTCGACGACGCGGACATCGAAGAGGACCGCAATGAAAGAAAACCTCGACAAAAATGGCTCTATCCGCACGCGGAAGGGCCAATCTGCATCGCAAAAAAACATGTACCGGAGGTGGGACTTGAACCCACACAGCCTTGCGGCCACTGGATTTTGAGTCCAGCGCGTCTGCCATTCCGCCACTCCGGCAAAAGTGTTATGCAGTCATAGTTTGTGACGGTTTTAGAAGCTCGTCAAGTGGCCTCTTTTCCAGCCGCGCGCTACGGGCGCGCAACGATGGTTGACCAAACCGGACGGTAGTCACCTCGTCGCTGCCGAATCGCTGATCGACGTTCCGCTTGGCGATCGCGAGTTGATCCAACTTCGAATGGTGCCGAAGGAGAACTTCGGGCGTCGCACCAACCCTGACGCTGGCCACTTTCGCCGAATCTGCTCGTGACTTTGTCGCTCGATCTTGTAACAATGCAATGGTTAGTTCTCTGCGATTGGACGTGCCCACCGATATCGCGGGCAGTTTCCCGCTTTCGTAAGTTTCCCGCCTTGAACGAATACCCAGCCGCATCTCCTTCGAATTGGACGCTGATCCGCCGCTTGTTTGGCCTCGGCTGGCGACATCGTGCCGGCTGTCTGGCGGTGCTGTCGCAACAAATGGGGCTGGTGCTGCTGGGAATTCTTCAGTTGGGCTTAACGGGGCTTGGGATCGACTTTATTCGTCAGCAAGCAACTGGCGGTTCGGCCAGCGCGACGCATTGGCCGCTCGGATTGGAACCGCCGTCCGATTGGGCGCCGCTAGCCGTCGTGGCGCTAATTGCCGGGGTGGTTCTGTTGCTGGCGGCCGTTCATGCCGGCCTGCGTTTCTGGGGCGCAGTGACCCTTTCAAATCTGGTGCAGCGGATCGTGATCCAATTGCGCCGCGACGTATACGACAAACTTCAGCGGTTGAGCTTCCGCTTCTTCGATGCCAACCAAAGCGGCTCGATCATTAACCGTGTCGCCGGCGACGTGCAGGCGGTGCGACTATTCATCGACGGTGTCGTCCTGCAAGTGTTGATCGTCGCTTTGTCCCTCGGTCTCTACATTGGCTACATGCTATCGCTGCACGTGCCTCTCACGATCGCGTGCCTCGCCAGTTCGCCGCTACTCTGGCTTGGTGCAGTCGTCTTTTCGCGCATCGTTCGCCCTGAGTACCTCCGCAATAGCCGGCTTGTCGATCAATTGATTCTCACGCTATCAGAAAACGTCCAAGGCGTGCAGGTTGTCAAAGGCTTCGGCCGTCAACGAGAGGAAATCGCGAAGTTTGAAAGTGCCAACCGCGCCGTCATGGATCAAAAGAAGAAACTCTTCTGGCGGCTCAGTGTCTTTCAACCGACGATGGGGTTTTTGACGCAATTCAACATGATCGTCCTGATTGGTTTTGGCGGCTATTTGGTCGTGAAGGGGCAGTTGCCATTGGGCGCCGGGCTATTTGTATTTGTCAACTTGCTGCATCAGTTTGCCAACCAAGTCGGCCAGGTCACCAACATCGCCAACAGCATTCAAGCCAGCCTCACCGGGGCTGAACGGGTGTTCGAAGTGCTCGATACTCCGCTCGAAGTGACCGATCCACCGCAACCAAAGTCGCTGGGAAAAGCCGTCGGGCATGTGCGGTTTGAAAACGTCAGCTTTAGCTATCGTCCGGACACGCCCGTGCTCCGTGAGATTTCATTCGAGGCCAAGCCAGGGCAGCGAATTGCGATTGTCGGCGCGACCGGCGCCGGCAAGAGCACGCTGTTAAGCTTGTTGCCTAGATTTTACGACGCCACCGCCGGGTGCGTGCTGATCGACGGCATGGACGTTCGAGACTTGCGCGTCGATGAGCTTCGCCGCAGCGTCGGCTTGGTATTCCAAGAGAGCTTTCTTTTTAGCAACACCGTGGCGGCTAACATCGCGTTTGGGCGCCCTAGCGCATCCCACGACCAAATCGTGAAAGCGGCAGGCATCGCCGCCGCCAGCGAGTTCATCGACCAGTTGCAACACGGCTACAACACGATCATTGGCGAGTATGGCTCGAACCTCAGCGGCGGCCAGCGCCAGCGGCTGGCCATCGCCCGTGCCGTGCTGCTCGAACCGCCGATTCTGATTCTCGACGATGCCTTGGCCGCCGTCGATCCAGAAACCGAACACGAAATCATGGCGGCTATGGAAAGCGCCATGCAAGGCCGCACCACGTTCATCGTCGCCCACCGCCTCAGTACGCTGCGCCGCGCCGACTTGGTCCTTGTCCTCGATCAAGGCCGCATCGTCCAAGCCGGCACACACCATCAACTCTTGGCCGACGGCGGTCACTATGCCGCCGCCGCATTATTGCAAACCAGCAGTATCGAAGCAAAACACGAACCACCCACCAAGGTCGAGTCGATTCGACCGTGTGTCAAAGAACGAGCCGCCTAATGGATTGAGGGGCGAGCGTCGAGAGATGAACGCCCCGGCCTTGTTCCCCCGTATCCCACGATTCACTCCCCTACGCTGTCCAAGGTCCTACGTCTCGACGAACGCGATCACTCGCCTCGACCGCCACGAAGAGCGTGAAGTCGAGATGCGGCCGCTCGAAATGGGGTTGATTCTGCGACTTTTCGGCTATACGAAGCCCTACGCCGCTCAGCGTAATTGGCTGGTGCTGCTCGTGATCCTGAGGTCGATCCAACTTCCCGCGCTCACCTGGGTGATCGCTGCGATCATCAAAGGGCCGATTTCAGTCGGCAGCGTTCCCGGCGTCGTCTGGGGCATGGTCGGATTCACCATTCTCGCGATTGCGACGCAGTTTGTGATGCACTTTCGGCAGCGACTGGCACTCGAACTGGGCGAATCGGTCGTGTTCGATTTGCGAAACGAATTGTTTCGCCACTTGCAATCGATGCCGATGAGTTTTTTTCATCGCACCAAGCTGGGGCGAATCATCAGCCGCATGAGTTCCGACGTGGAAGACGTCCGCACCGGCGTGCAAGAAGTCCTGTTTGTCAGTCTCGTGCAAGCCGGCCAGATGGCCGTCGCGGCGGCGTTTATGCTGTGGTACGATCCCCAGTTGTTTCTGATGGTGCTGGGTCTTGCGCCGGTGCTATGGACCATCAATCGTCATTTCCGCGGCACATTAAGCATCGCCTTGCGGCGAATGCGTGAGTCGTTCAGCCGCGTGACGGCCACGCTCGCCGAAAGTGTCAACGGCATCCGCGTGACGCAAGGCTTCGTCCGCCAAGATGTCAATGCCCAGATGTTCGGCGACTTGGTGAGCGATCATGCCCGATTCAACAGCGACGTCAATCGCACGCAGGGGTTGTTCCTGCCGCTGTTGGACTTGAACAATCAGTTCTTTGTGGCGGCACTGCTGCTGATCGGCGGCTACCAGGCCCTCGGCGCCAATGCCACCGTTCACGTCGCCGATTTGGTCGGCTTCTTCTTTATGGCGAGCATGTTTTTCTCGCCGATCGCGGTGCTAGGGAGCCAATACAACCAGGCGCTCACGGCCATGGCCGGGGCCGAACGAGTCTTCAAGCTCCTCGACTCGAAACCCGATTGGCAAGACGATTCAGCGGCGGTCGATGCGCCCCGGCTGCGCGGCCGCGTCGAATTCCGGCATCTGCACTTCGGCTACGATCCAGCGCGGCCGGTGCTGCACGACGTCAGTTTCACGGTCGAGCCGGGGCAAACCATTGCGCTGGTCGGGCATACCGGCAGCGGCAAAACAACCATCACCAACCTCATCGCCAAGTTTTACTTGCCGACGGCTGGCGAACTGCTGATCGACGGCCGCGAGATTCGACAGATCACCGGAGGCTCGCTCCATCAACAGATCGGTATCGTTTTGCAACAAAATTTCCTCTTCACTGGCAGTGTGGCGGAAAACATTCGTATCGGCCGACCCACGGCGACCGATGCCGAAGTCATGGCAGCGGTCGATCGGCTCGACTGCCTCGATTTGATCAAAGTCTTGCCCGCCGGCTTCGAAACGCAAGTCGGCGAACGTGGCGGCAGCCTTTCGCTCGGCCAGCGGCAGATCATCTGCTTCGCTCGAGCAATGCTCGCCGATCCGCGAATTCTGATTCTCGACGAAGCCACCAGCAGCGTCGACGCGATCACGGAAGCCCGCGTGCAACAGGCGCTCGAAAAGCTGCTGACCGGCCGAACCAGCTTCGTCGTCGCTCATCGCCTGAGTACGATTCGCCACGCCGATCAGGTCTTGGTGATGGAGCACGGTCGTATCGTCGAACGGGGCCGACATACGGAGCTTCTCGCGCGCGGCGGCGCATACTGGGCGCTCTATCGCCGGTTTGCCGCCCAGGCCGCCTAGCAGGCGCTCGTCCTCGCAGTGCGAGAGCCGCTTACTGCGGCGAGACGGTTGCCGCCCGAGGGCCTTTGGCTCCGCCTTGGCTGTCGAGCGTATAATCCACCTGTTGCCCGACTTCGAGCGCATCAAATTGCCGGTCGGCCACCGTCGTGTGGTGAAAGAACACGTCGGTTCCTTCATGGGTGGAGATAAATCCGAAACCCTTGTCCTGAACAATTTTTTTGATCGTACCTGCCGCCATACATGCTCACTCCCCGGCGCGACAATCTGCGGGTGCGCGTTCGACGTGCGCCGTTGAAATGCGTCGAACGACTGGTGCGCCGCTACTGTAGGACAACGTGCGGCACTAGGATAAGTAGTAACTCTAAGGGGGAATTCAAAAAAACGCAAGCGCTGTCCGGAAGAATTTTTTCTCGCTCCGCCCACGGATGCGGCCAATCGCTACGCGATCAATGCTTGAACCACTTTGCCATGCACATCGGTCAGACGAAAATCTCGGCCCGCGTAACGATAGGTGAATCTTTCGTGGTCAAACCCCAAGAGCTTGAGCAGCGTTGCATGCAAATCGTGAACGTGGACCGGCTGATCGACCGCCCGGAAGCCAAACTCATCGGTGGCCCCGTGGACATATCCGCCGCGAACGCCGCCGCCGGCCAACCAGGTTGTAAATCCCCAATGGTTATGATCCCGTCCGTTGATTTTGCCTTGGTTCGATCCCGGCGTCGGCAACTCCACCACCGGCGTGCGGCCGAATTCGCCGCCGCAGATGATGAGCGTTTCATCGAGCAGCCCACGCTGCTTCAAGTCTCGAATCAGCGCTCCAATCGCTCGATCGCATTCGCCGGCCAGTCGACGATGATTGAGCTGAAGATCGTCGTGGCTGTCCCACGGCTGACCTGCGCCGTGCCAAATCTGCACGAACCGCACGCCGCGCTCGACAAGCCGGCGCGCTGCCAGAATCTGCCGCGCCTGCGTCCCTGGGCCGTACAGATCTAAAATATGCTGCGGCTCGCGGGCAACGTCGAAGGCTTCGGCCACTTCGTCCTGCATGCGGTAGGCCAACTCGAACGATTGAATGCGGGCCTCAAGCTGTGGATCGTGCGCGCGGCCTTGTTGGTGCTCGCGATTGAGCGCTTGAGTCAGGTCCAGTTGATTTCGCTGCTGCGCGGGCGTCTCGAACTTGTTTCGAACATTCTCGATGAGCTTTTCGATATCGGTGTGCCGCGTGTCGATGTACGTGCCCTGATAGATGCCCGGCAGAAAGCCAGCTTGCCAATTCTGCGATTCTTGAATCGGATAGCCGCCGGGACACATGGCAATGAAGGCCGGCAAGTTCTGGTTTTCGGTGCCCAGGCCGTAAGTGATCCACGAGCCCATGCTGGGACGCACCAGGCGCGCTTCGCCGCAATTCATCAACAGTAGCGATGGCTCGTGATTGGGAATATCCGCGCGCATCGATCGGATCACGGCAATCTCGTCGATGCACTCGGCCACGTGCGGAAATATTTCGCTCACCGCGATGCCGCTTTGGCCGTGCTGCTTAAATTTGAATGGGGAAGGAAAAGCCGCGCCGGTCTTCCGTTCCGTCTTCAAGTTCTCCATCGGCAACGATTTGCCGGCATATTTGGCCAGCGCGGGCTTGGGGTCGAACGTATCGATGTGCGACATGCCGCCGTTCAAGAAAAGATGAATGACATGCTTGGCTTTCCTCGGCAGCGGCGGCAGCTTGGTGGCCAGCGGATTGGCAGAGTTTGAGATGGGCGATGCCGACAACAGATTCGTTTGGCCGAGCAGATCCATGAGCGCTAGCGCGCCAAAGCCGGTGCCGCAACGGCTGAGCATTTCGCGTCGCGAGAGATCGATAGGCATGGGCTGCTCCGTAATGGACTCACCACGCTCCGGCGTAATGGTTTGAATATGGTGTTGCCGAAGTCTCTTGTAGCAACTCGTCGCGACGGATCGCGACGAACCTGTTGGGCTAATCGACAAAGGCAAATTCGTTGGTCATGATCATCGATTGAGCCAACCGTTCCCACGTCCCCAGCGTGGTCTGATTCGCCGTTGTCTTGCCAGATGCGGGTGGATGCAAGAATTGCCGGACGAGCGACAATTCGGCCTCGGTTGCCGAGCGTCCGAAGGCGACGGCATACATTCGCTGCACACGGTTCGTTTCGTCGCGAAGCGAAGCGATTGATTCGCGCTTGGCAAAGTCCGCAGCGCATTCGACGACAAACGCATTATTCATCAAATAGAGCGCCTGCGGCGGCACAATCGTGCTGAATCGCTTTGGACTGTGCGTGTCGGGCAGCGCAAAATCGAACGTTCGCAGCACACCGGGCAGATTTTGCCGATCGATGAAACCGTAGAGGGTCCGTCGAGTCGCGGCATCATCCGCAGAGTTCGCTTTCTGGCGCTTCAATGGCTTGACGCCAAAGCCCGCAGAACGCGTGCGCTGGGCAAATAGATCGACCGGTTTGCCCCCCACGGTCAAATCAAGCCCGCCCGAGACAAAAGCGATCGAATCGCGGAGCGCTTCCCAATCGAGCCGTCGTCGATTGATCCGCCACAGCAGGCGGTTGTTGGGATCGACGGCGTCGCACTCGTCGCGGTCGAGGCTGGTCTGTCGATAGGTCGCCGACAACATGAGTTCTCGGTGCAAATTCTTGAGCGACCAACCGCCCTTCACCAATTCATCCGCCAGATAGTCGAGCAGCACAGGATGCGTCGGCGGCTCGCTGCGAGTGCCGAAATCGCTCGGTGTATTCACTAGCGGAGCGCAGAAGTGATACATCCAGACGCGGTTGACGATCACCCGCGCCGTCAGTGGATTCATTGGCGATACGATCACCCGCGCCATTTCCAGCCGTCCGCTGCCGTTTTGAAACGTCTTGCGGCCAGCGACGGCGACCACTCCTGGGAACCGCTTGGGTACCACCTTGCCGAGATGGGCCGGATTGCCGCGCAAGAAAACGTGATGTTGCGACGAATTGGGCTTATCTTCAAGCACGTACGCCTGGCCCGGAGCGTTCTCCGACGTGGACCACTGGACGACTTTCTCTCGCAATCGGTCGCTTTCCTTTTTCGCCGGCGATGGCAGGAGCAGCTTGAAATCGGCATCCCCCAAGTCCAGCGGCAGATTGCTGCCGTAGTAGACTTGCCGCAATTCCTCGGCGTCGGCGTCGTCGAGTTGCTTGGGCGGATCTTGGCCGCGGGCGGCTTCGAGCGCGCGCTTCCACTGCTCGTCGACCGTTTGCAGCACGCGTGCATAGCATTGAGCCAAATCCGCGAGCGATTTGGGCTGATGCGTTTGTATTTCCGCAAGGAGCAGTCGGTTCGCTTTCGAATTGGCATCGGCCGCCACCAGCAGTTCCGACAACTTCGCTGGAAACTCCTCTGGCTTGGCGCTCGTCAGTTCATTCCAGAACAGCCACACGCGAGGCGCATGTTTGGCAAGCCCCTCGAGATACGTCCGCCAGCGCGCGACGATCGCTGGCGGCAGCTCGGCATCGGGCTGGGCAAACATCAATCCATCTTCCGCGGCTTTCCCTTGTTGCTGCGCGTAGACGGCAAGCAGAAACTCCGCGGTCTTGGACTTGGCGTGGGCAATAACCTTGGCCCGCTCTTGGGCAACATAATCGCGATGGGCTGCTTCCCGTTTCGCAAGTTCGGTGCGGTATTCTTCCGAAGGTGGAGCCAGCGACACCGCTTTTTCTTCGCAGTCGTCGAACACGCCATAAATGGAGTAATAATCGCTCGTTGGAATCGGATCGTATTTGTGATCGTGGCAACGGGCGCACGTAACCGTCAAACCTTGCAAACCACGAAAGACGACATCGATCCGGTCGTCGATAATGTCGTGATTGTTGTTGAGAAACCGCCTGCCAAGCGTCAGAAAACCCAACGCAGCGAGCGATGCATCGTCGTCGCGAGGCAGGCGATCGGCGGCAAGTTGCTTCAGCAAGAATTGATCGTAAGGCATGTCGTCGTTGAGCGCTTGGACGACCCAGTCGCGATACAAATAGGCATACGGATAATCGCGCTCCTCGTCGAACGCATAGCCCTTGTTGTCGGCGTACCGAGCCACATCGAGCCAATAGCGCCCCCAGCGTTCTCCGTAATGGGGTGATTCGAGCAGCCGGTCGACAAGTCGCTCGTAGGCGTCGGGGCGGTCGTCGGCGACAAACGTTTCAATTTCTTCTGGCGTCGGCGGCAGGCCGATCAGGTCGAATGTCGCCCGGCGAATCAAGGTGCGACGATCGGCGGCCGGCGACGGCGCAAGGCCCGCCGCTTCGAGTTTCGCCAGAATGAACCGGTCGATCGGCGACTTGATCCAATCGACCGCTTTGACGTCGGGCAGTTCGGGGCGCTGAACCGGCTGAAATGCCCAGTGATTTTTCGCATCGTTGCGAGCCGCCGGTTCGGTCGCAATGTCGTTGTGCGGTTCTTCCGGCCACGGAACGCCTAGCTGCACCCAGCGGGTCAACGCGGCAATTTCTGCTTCCGGCAGCTTCGCGTTCGGGGGCATGTGTACGCCCCCTTGATGCCGCACCGCCTCGATCAACAGGCTCTTCTCGGGGTTCCCAGGAACGACCACCGGTCCATCGTCGCCACCGCGGAAGAATGCCTCGCGGCGATCGACGCGCAGGCCCATTTCCTGTTTCTTTTCACCGTGGCATTCCTTGCAGTGGGCGGCAAGCAGCGGGCGAATGTTCGATTCAAAGAACTCGGCTTCCGAACTTCCCGGCTTCACAGCCTGCGGAATCACAGCCTCGGCCGCCAGCATCGCATTGCCAGACGGTACAAAGCAGCCCAGCGAAACGACAATTCCGACGTACAGAAGTCGCAATTTCAGCATGATCCGCCGAGGGGTGGCAAAAAGTTGGGGATCGCGACGGTGGGATTTTAATTTTAATTGATGCGGATGATATTCCGCAAGCATGATGAGAAAACGCCCAGCATCGAAGGGGTCGGGAGTCGGTGTGGCGAGAGTCTCTCCTTGGGAGTTACGTCAGCGCCCGCACCGACACCCGACCCCTTTGGCCCGGCCTGAGAAAATATCCTCGCAAAACTCTTGCAATCCCCCCCATATCCCCTAAAATAGCCATCCACGAGATGGATCTCACGGTGGGGCACGACGCCTAGCTTTTACAAATTCCATGAATACTCCGAGGAGACACACTCGATGGCCGGGGCACACGTTCGAGCAATCTCGTACCTCTTGTCGGTGCTGTGCGTGCTGGTTGCGCATTCATTAGGGAATCCACCGAGGTGCTTTGGCGATTCCGTTTGGAACTCGGGGACGAGCGGTTCTTGGCTCGACCCGGCGAAATGGAACGGCCCGATTCCGATCAATGCTGGCGATGCGGCCGATCTGACTTGGTCGCCGAAAAAATCGCTCCTTGTCGAGCTTCCCAGTTTAGTTACGCTGGGAAGCTTGGATTTCTCAAGTCCATCAACATTCGTTGTGTATGGCGCCGGCTCGTTGCAATTCGATCAACCCGGCTCAAACGCTGCTTTGCTGCAAGCCCTGGGATTGCCGCGCCTCCATCGCATCACCGTGCCCGTGGGCATCGCCGATGTCGAGGGCCTGATGGTCAACGTGTCGCCCAGTTCGGTGCTTTCCTTGGAAGGAGGCATCTCAAGCGCATCCGGCAACCTAATTAAACTAGGCAACGGCAAGCTCGAAATGGATGGCGACAATTCGGCCTGGACGGGAGATGTCAACATTCAAGCGGGTGAAATCTTCGTCAAAAACAATCACGCTCTGGGGTCTGTTGCCGTGGGAACCCAGGTCAATTCCGGCGCGGTATTAACGCTCGATCGCGGTCTGGCCTTGGATGAACCGCTTCAATTTTCCGGCGGAATGTTGCTCCGCGGCGGCACGGTGGCGGGTTCGACGACAGTGGCCGGAACGATCGAACTGCTATCGACCAGCACCATCAGTTCACCGACGGCGACCAACACGTTGAATTTGCAAGGCCAAATTTCTGGTCCCGGCGGACTCAGAGTGATTTCAACCCAGTCTACGTCTAATGGGGTGTTCATTTCCGGAGACAACACCTACGAAGGCCCAACGGCGATCAATACCGGTCGCGTGACGGTTCAAAGCGCCACCGCGCTAGGGAGCATATTGGAGGGAACAACGGTCAACCCAGGAGCGGAATTGATCATTACCAAGACCACGGCCGATCCAATTGAGATCAATGGCGGTCGTGTGAATCTGCGCACCGCGGTCACCTCCACTGGGCCTGTTTCGATCAAGAGTGGCGAACTCAGCCTGCCAGAAAGCGGCCAGTATTCCTCGACCATCGCGCTCACGAGCGCTAGGAGTCTGTCCGCTTACCTCCAATTGGCCTGGAAAATAACGTGCGGATGCGCTAGCTTGGCGGTTTGTCACGTTGCATTTTCATTTGGGGTGGGGGGAGTGGTCAGGAATGGCTCGCAAGTT
>JADZDJ010000167.1 GCA_020851115.1 Pirellulales bacterium | reverse complement strand
TTCAGTTGTATGGCCTTGCGGTATGTGGTCTCCGCCTCATCCTGCTTGCCTGAGCTGGCCAACAGGCTGGCGCGATACATGAGATCGGAGAGCTGGGTGCTGTCCTTGTCGACGAGCTTATCGATTTGCTCGGTGGTCAGCGCGGTGGATTCCCCGAGACCCTCGATGACCTTGTATCTGATACGCTCGAGTTCCTCGCCCACCAGTGAGCTGTATTTATCGAGATACTCTTTCGCCCCGGCAAAATCGTTCTTGGCATACAGCAGCTTGACAATTTGCTGAATCATGCTTCCATTAGCCGGACCAAGATCGAGGGCTTCCTTTAAGTTGTCGATTGCTTCATCCAGATGGCCTTCGATGATATTGACCTCCGCCAGCAGTCGAGAAACTTCGTGCCAACCGGGTCGCCCGTTCTTGATTTCGTTCAGAATCCGTCGCGCCGCCTTTAAAGACTCACGCTGATTGGCGTCGAGAAAGATTTCGTTTTGATTGGGTGCGATGGTTCCTTGCACGCCGAGGCGGACGGCCGTCACTAGTGCGCACGCCTCGATCATTTTTGTCTGGCTATCACCTGGACCGAGATTCGCGGTGAACCATTTCCCGGCCTTTTTCATGTCATCCAGGTCGTTGGCATACCGCGCCAGGTCAAACAGCATCCATTGCAGCCGGGAGTCATTCGGCCGAAGCTCGGCCGCCTTGCCAAACCAGCGCTGCGCCTCGCGGATGTCGTTCAGTTGCAACATGGCGACTCCCAGCGATGAATACACCTGAAAGCGTGCATCTTCCGACCAGCCCGCCGCCGAATTTCCAAGCTGCGAAAGCTGCTGGATTTTTTCCGTCGGAGTTTTCGTCAGTGCGCGAATGCATTCGATCCGCGTAGAAATCAACACGGGGTCGCGCTGTAGTTCTGGGCCGAGTTTATCCAGCATCGCAATTGCCTCGCCTGCTCGGTCTTTCTGCTGGGCGACGAGGCGCGCCTGCGCCGCCAGCACGGTTGGATCATTTGGATACTGCTTGGCCAGATCGCCAAGTTGACGCTGGGCTTGCTCGGATTCGCCCTTGCGGATCAGGAAGTCGATATCGACCAGCGACAGATTCGGCTCGGGCAGAGCTTGATTGTCGCGCAACCCCTTCAACAGTGAATCGATTTTTTTCCAGTTGCGCGACTCCGTGGGCTGGCGCAATTGTTGGGCGATGCTCAGTTCATACAACGGACGCCAAACATTCTGCGCCTTGGCCAATGCTTCAGGATTCAGCTTGCTGGCGATTTCCTCATACGCCTCAAGGGCTTCGTCGGACTTACCGGTGGCCACCAGCGATTGTGCGTTGACAATTCTGGTTTGCAGGTAATTGTTTTCCCCAAGCTGGTCCGCCTTATCCCGCACCTTGTCGATCATGCCCAGCATCCGGTAAACGTCCATCAACATAGCGTCGGTCTGTACTTGAAACTCCTTATTGCCGGCCGTCTTCGGTCGCAGGGCTTCGAGACGGATCCTGGCGGCACTATACTCGCCACGCATCAACAACAATCGGCACTCGAGCAATTCGCGCAAAACCGGAGGCGCCCGATCGAGCACTTCCAGCGTGTTCTGTGCAGCGACAAAATCTTTTCGTAAAATCTCCAACCCAAATCGAGCTTGCAACAGGTCCGGATCGTTGGGGAATTTATTCAACCCTTCTCGAATGAGCGTCTCGGCGTCCTCTAATCGATTCTCGCGCATCGTAATCTGCACGAGTAAGCTGTAGATGCGGTTGTCCTTTGGATTATTCTTGACACCGTCCTTAAGCAGTTGTTCCGCTTTGGACAAATCTTTTTCGGTGATGGCCACCTGTGCTGCAAACAAGATGACGTCCGGATTGTCGGGCGCTACCGCTAAGGCGCGTTCGATGAGCGGCTTGGCCTTCTCCGGCGACCGCGGCTGAGTATCCTGGGCCTGCGCAAGAATTGCCTTGGGGTTGTCTGGATTGGCTTTCACCATTTGCTCGATCACCGCGTCGGCCAACTCGCGCCGATTCGGCACCTGTGCGTCGTTGAATCGTTCGCGATATAAATAGGCAAGAATCGCGTAGGCTTCGATTTCTTGAGGGGCTAACGCTTTTTCTGCGTCAAATTTCTTCGTTGCGCGATCGTATCCCACCAGCGGTTCGAGCAATTTGGCGGCTTCATCGATCCTTAACGTTCGCAAGCAACATTTAGCCAGTTGCAAATCCACCGTCGGATCATTCTTCCCCGCGGCGGTGTTGTCGGCTTTCATTTGCTGCAAAAAGGGATCTGCCTGCTGGTACAGTCCGTGACGAATCTGAAAGTCGACGAGTTTTCCGCGTACCTCGGTCAGCCTTTTTGCCGGATCGTCCGACAACAGTTTTTGAGCGGCGTCGTACATGGCGCCGTAGGCCTTGTTCAAGTCATTCGCCGCGGCATTGGGCGATTCGGCGAATTTGAGATACAGCAGCGCAAAGTTTGCCAACTGTTCGGTATCATCAGGTCGATGCTGCAAAAAGCGCAGGTAGAAGTTTACTGCTTGACGCAGATCGCCCGCTTGCTCCGATTCTTTGGCAAGTTCCAGTAAATAGCCCACATTGCGACTGGTTTGAAACGCATGGACACTGACAATGCCGATGCAGAACAGGACGACAGCCGCCGCCACAATGATCAACAATTTCACGTTGAGTCGCTTCATAGAGAAATTAACCTCGTGGCAAGAAGTGAATCAGAGCATTGGCAGGCTCAAAGCCTGCGGCTGGCCGCCGGTGCGAAATCTATACGTCTGCCGCAATAGAACCGTGCGGCTCGATTGCACGAACGGCGTTGGTGCCGAGCAACCGCATGGAGACAAGCCGGGAAACATCTTCAATTTATCGTACTTGACCGGAGCCTGCTGTCAACGAACCGCAAGTGTGTCTAGTTCTCGTCGCAGGCCCAAAATTTACGTCGTTGTACCGAACCTTGCTCCCTATATTTAGGCCGAAATTCCTTGGCCGATTCGTTCCCGATGGAAGCCATTCGGAATTGGCCACCTGCCAACATCTTAACTCCCAATTGGCGAAAACTTGGAAAGATTGGCAAGTTCCTGTCAAACTTTGCCGATTATTCAAAGGTTAACGGCTGCCTGGAGTTTGCGGGTTGATCCTGCGCAAGAATGCAATCCAGG
>JADZDJ010000166.1 GCA_020851115.1 Pirellulales bacterium | reverse complement strand
TTTGGCACGCAAAATCAAGGCCGTCACTTACCGATGGCACGTCGGAAACCTCGACATTCGCACTGCTATCGCGTTGACCCGAAAATGCCGGTTCATGGTCCAAGTTGAATAACTGATCGGCCCTGCGCGATTCATGACGAAGACTCTCTTCGCATGGTGTGCCGATCAATCGAAGATCTAACCGATGCACAACAGCATCCACTTGGGCTCAAAACACAACCCACGCATCAATTCGTCAATGGTGCAACGGAAGCCAAATTGGGCAGTTCGCTCGCGTGGGCCGTTTCAGCGATCGTACTGGCGCTGTCGCTCGTGGGAGTTCTGAATACGATGCTGAAGTCGGTGAGCGAACGCACACGCGAGTTCGGGGTGTTGCGTGCGATCGGCTGGAGGCGATCACGGATGGTCCGCATGGTACTGGGCGAGAGTATGATGCTTGGTGTGGCGGGGGCGATTTTGGGCGGCGGAGCGGCCTGGGCATGGTCCGCTTGCTCAGCAGATGGAGGCGGACTAGCTTGTTAGTGCCGCCACGCGTGGCCATTTCAGCACTACTGCCGGCAAGCGCCGGAGCGGTCGCCGTGGCCGTTATTGGTTCTTTGTACCCAGCCGTTCGCGCGACGCGAATACCGCCGGTTGAATCTCTACGACATGAGTAACGACACTTCATCGAGCGCACGTACGATCGGCGGGCCGCCAGTGGGGCCGCTGATGGAAGTTGTTCACGTCGGCCGCACGTACGATGACGGCGACGTTCACGCGCTCTGTGATGTATCGCTTTCCATTCGAACCGGGGAATACCTGGCAATCATGGGACCGAGCGGTAGCGGCAAATCGACATTGCTACATTTGCTGGGCGCGCTCGATCACCCGACGAGCGGTGACATTTTTTTCGCAGGGCAGTCGTTGCGGCAGCAGGCCAATCTCGATCATTTTCGGGCTTCGACCATCGGTTTTGTGTTTCAGTCGTTCTATTTGCTGCCGACGCTCACGGCCGTGGAAAACGTGCAGATCCCGATGTTTGAGACATCGCTCGGACCACGCGCACGCGCCGAAAAAGCGGCAGACCTGCTGGCGATCGTGGGGATGTCGCACCGCCAGAATCATTTGCCCGCCAAACTATCGGTGGGCGAGCGGCAGCGGGTGGCGATCGCGCGGGCGTTGGCGAACGATCCGAAGTTGCTGCTGGCCGATGAACCCACCGGGAATCTCGACACGCCCTCGGGACAAGTGGTGCTTGATTTGTTTGACCGCTTGCACCGTGAGCGAGGACTAACGCTGGCGGTCATCACGCATGACGCGCAAGTCGCGGCACGTGCCGAACGAACGATTTGGATTCGCGACGGGCGATTGCACGACGCCTAACGGCACGGATGAAACGCCATGCACACTTGGGACATTGCGCGAAAGAACCCGCGGCAGCAGCCGTTTCGTTCAGCACTGGCGGCGATCGGGCTGGCGGTTTCGGTGACGGACGTCGCGGCCTTTGGTTTAGCGCAACGCGATTTATCATTGCGTGCGATCTTGGAAGGGGCAATTATTGCTGCACGAATCGCGGTGTTCGGAGCCGGGTGGCCGGCCGTGCGATGTGCGCGGCTGCCAATTGGCGATACAATAAGTAGCCACTGAGCCGAGCAATTTGGTGCGGAACAGGGTGGACGCAGCAATTTGCCAGCCTAAGGGCATTTTTTGTGATTCGCCGGTTTATATCGCCGTGGATGCGGCACCCGTCTCGTGGGATGGTAGCACCGACATTTCTCCTGCCAGAAAGCGTATTCGACCATAATTTGTGGCATTGGCAGACGGCGACGATCGGGTAGAATCCGAGCCAGCGAGAAAGCCTGCGCTCATCGCCTGCCACCGGACACCTCAGCGGCCAACCCTTTGACTATGTCCAGCAATCACCTGGAAAGAGTGGATCGCGTTGGAAGCGTGTTCAGCCGGTCTGGACTTACGGTCTTGGAATTGCTGATCGTCGTCTCGTCGATCACAATGCTGGCATCGCTCCTGTTCCCGGCGGTGCATGCGGCGCGCGAAAGCACCCGCAATTTACAGTGCATGAACAACTTGCGTCAAATCGGCTTGGCCGTGCATGAGTTTCATGATTCACATCAAGTGTTGCCAGCGGGGTGGAAGTGCGACCCCAGCAAACGAACGGCATACGGTTGGGCAGCCAGTATTCTGAATGAGTTGGATGATCCCAGCCTGGCACAACTAGTCGATCCATTGTGTCCGGTTGACGAACTTGGGAGTTCGATTCGAAAGGTGACGCCGGCGGTATTTGCGTGCCCATCGGATGTCAGCGAGCCGGAGTTCCCGGTTTACGCGGAAATCGGCAAACACGATGAGCATGCGCAGGAATCGACTCGAGTTTTGGTGACCCTGCCACGAGCGAATTACGTGGGGGTTTTTGGAACAACGGATCCGGACGACGTGCCGGGAAATAGCGGCAGCGGCGTGTTCGTGGAACAAAGAGGGCGACGCTTTGAGGATTGTTCACGTGGCCTTAATCACGTGGTGCTCGTGGGGGAACGAACAGCGAGAAAGCTGCCCTCCACCTGGCTAGGATTCGTCGGCGCTGGCGAAGATGCGGAAGGCCGCATCGTCGGATTTGCTGGAGAGGGCCCGAACCGCGATGATGCCGATGAATGTGAATTCGATAGTCGCCACTTGGAGCATGTCAACTTCCTGTGGGCCGACGGGCATGTGGCTGGCGTCCAGAATAATATCGATCGGCAGTTGTACCAATACCAGGCGAAGTACCGTTGAATACGCACGGACAGCCACGTTCTCAGAGAGCCGACCGTGCGGCGAGCGTACGGGAATCGCTGGCATCGCGGGATGCTCGTAAAACTCCCCGGTATTCGATTCATCCCTCAACCCCATCTCCTGGCATGAAGACTCCCCGACTGACGCGTTGCGAACTCGAGTTGATGGACGTCCTTTGGCAAAAGGGCGAAGCGACCGTGCAAGAGGTGTGCGATGAATTGCGCCGTCCCTTGGCCTATACGACCGTTATGACCACGCTCAGTATATTGCACAGCAAGAAGAAGGTCCTAAAACGAGCCAAGCGCGGTCGAGCACACGTCTATCAACCACTTGTATCGCGCGACCATGTTAGTCGAGCCGTGCTCAGCGACTTGCGCGATGTGCTGTTTGCCGACCAGCTTCCGACACTGATGTTGGGGCTGCTGGAAGATGGGCAATTTTCACCAGACGACGTGCGGGCGTTGAAGGCGGCGATTCGTAAGGTTGAACAGCAGGGGGAAATGTGAGCTATCCCCTGGTACTCGAGATACTGGCTTCGTTGATCGTGCAGGTCGCAATCCTGGTGGGCATGACGTCCTGGATTGCGCGTCGCCCAAGGTTTGCAGCCAATGCCGACGTTTGCTGGTCGACCATGCACGTGTGCGTTTTGCTGCTAACTGCCGCGGCGTTTTCGCTGCCGCACTTGCGGCTCGTCACCTGGTCTGATTTTGGTCCCGCGCGCCAACATCTGCGAGCCGTGATGGCCGTTGACTATGTTGGTTGGCTGGCTACCTGGGCCTGGTTGAGCGGCTCCGTGGTGATCCTGCTCGCATGCGTGGCGGGAATCTGTCAAACGACTTATCTGGTTCGGCGTGCGGTCGTTGATCCGAACATCGGCCAGCTTCATCAAAGGGGTATTGCCAACGATGCGAGTCGATTTGGCGAGCTGGAGACACGGATTATTTCCAGCAACTTGAGCCCATTTTGCTGGCAGATTCACCATCCGGTGATTGTGCTCCCCGAAGTTGTACGGGGTTTTCCCCCAGGGGAGCAGGCGGCCATTTTGCGTCACGAGCGGACCCATATTGAGTTGCAGCATCCATTGCATTTGTTCTTGCAGAGATTGGTCGAAGCGGCCTACTGGTTTCATCCGCTCGTGTGGTGGGCCTCGCAACAAGCCGCCGCAGCACGTGAGTTGCGTTGCGACCGAGACTCGGTGCGAACGAAAGTCGAAATCGTCGATTACTTGCGCAGTTTGCTGCGGCTGGTTGAATCGAAGGTGGCATCAACGAGTGGGCTGCCGGCCGGCATCGGATTTGTTGGCAGCACATCGCTATTGAAGCGGCGTGCCGAACAACTCGCTGATCTGCTGAAACAAAACGCGGTCCACCGCCAGCCACGGCGGGCCGCGGCAATCATCGTCCTCTGCACGATCTTCTGCAGCGCATTTTGGTTGCCTGTCAACCCGAACGCTTCGCGACGCTCGGCCTGGTCGCCTTGGCCAACCTGGACGGCGCAAGTATTGAATACGGCCGGGATCATCATCCGCGATTATGAAGTCGACGGGCATCGGTTGGTGTTGTCAAACCATCACCGATAGCCGGTTGCGATCGTTCCTCGCATTGACCGCAGTTCGTCATTCGCCTCCGCCACCAGCGGCGGCATTAGCTGGTTCTGAATCGCCCAACACGTGGAGCGTTGTCGTCAGCACGAACGGCAGCGGGTCGCCGGCGAATTCGGCTTCCAGGAAGCGTGCGCCAAACCCCTTTTGCGGCGCCGACATATCGACGGCGAATTTATGGGCATCGCCGCTCTCTGCGGATACCGGCGACGACTGCCACAGCGATTTACGGAAATCACGGGTATCGGCTGTGGCCGACCACTGTCGAACGGCCAAGGGCGGTTTGTCGGACGTCAGCTCCAGTCGGGGTGGGTTCGATTTCTCATCGAGCCGCCACTCCAACCTGGGCATCGGCTTTTGACCGGCAAGGCTGCGTTCGAGCGCGGCGATCGTGGCGACAACTCGCGGGTAATCTTGAATGCCGTGCCCATTATTCGGCACGTACAAAATGTACTTATCGCCCTGCAGGTCTTTCCAATAGTTATTCAGGGCATCGGCCGGCCAATACGCGTCATTGGTTGCGAGGATGATGAGCTTGGGCTGCGTGAGGTGCGTGCGGTAGGCAATGGGGTCAACGATTGCTCGCAACGCCGCGCCTTTTTCGCTATGCAAATAATCCTGTAGTCGGCGATCCGTGTAATCGCGTATCTGCTCGGAATAGGTTCCAAACGATTTCAGCTGCAGTTCATCGTGGGCCAACATATTAAGCATGTTGATCACCATCGGGGCCAAGCCATCGACACGCGGATCACTGGCGGCAGTGAGCCAGGTCGTCCAACCGCGCTTGGAGGCCCCGGTGACGAGAAACTTCTGCACATCCAGTTTCCATTCTTGCTTGGAAAATTCCTGGACGGTGTCCATGGCGCGGACGGCCGACTTCACCATTGGCAGCAGCAGCGGCCAATCGGACTGCCCTGTTTCGAAATACTTTGAGAAGGTAAGGGCGATGATCTGGTCTTCCTTCTTGCCATCGAATATGGGCTGATTGGGTACTTGCCGCACGACCGCGATTGGGGCCTGGATCATGTCGGCCAACAGCGCCAGAACTCGCACCCGCTCGGGCAATTCGGCTGGCTGGGAAGCGTCGGGCGCTTTTTCAAGTGAGTCGGACCAGTTGCCGCCATCGATCAATAGTAGCGACTGCGCCGCATCGCGAACTTTCGCCGGCCGGTAGATGAAGAGCTGATGTTTCCAAACAATGTCGTGCCAGGTTTGCGACGTGAGAATCAGCTCCACATAATCGCCGGCGCCAACCTTGCCGCGCTGCTTAACGTGCCACTGGTAGCTGCTATCCGGCTGCTTCACGTAATCGGCCAGGGCGGGCGAAGCATTCGGCAGCGCGACCGTCTTCTTTGCGGCGGCAACGAGCGGAAGCATGAAAATCGAAAGGCAGACGATCGCCGCGAAACGATTTGAACCAATTCGCATGACTGAGTATCCTTGATGGCCTTTTGGGGAAGGTCTAAGTTTCGTAAAGCGCGACGGATGGGTCACCGCATTCGTATATCGTACCGCGGAACATTCCCAGTGCGTGGTACGGCATCGCCACATTGCCGCAGCGGTCGATGGCAATGAGGCCGCCGACGCCGCCAAGCGTGCCGATGTCGTCCACGGCTTCCTGGGCAGCTTCGCCCAGCGACTTTCCACAATACATCAATCTAGCCGAAACGGAATAGGCGGCGGAGGAGCGAATGAACAATTCTCCGTCGCCGGTGGCTGAAACGGCGCAGGTGCGGTTCTCCGCGCAGGTGCCAGCACCGATGACGCCGCTATCGCCGACGCGGCCGGGGATTTTGAATGACAGGCCACCCGTGGAAGTTGCGGCCGCGAGGTTTCCTGCGCGGTCGAGTGCGACGGCGCCCACCGTTCCCCGGCTGATCTCGACGGAGCCGGTTGCCGCTTGGCCAGAAACCTGGCTGGCCTGGCGACTTTTCCAGGCCTGAAGATCGTTCCAACGGCGCTCGGTGGCGAAGTAGGAGGGATCGACCATCTCCAATCCGCGCTGTTCGGCGAATTGGTCGGCTTCATCGCCGACCAGGAACACGGCGGATGATTGAGTCATCACCGTATGAGCGGCCAGCACCGGGTTGCGAATTCGTTTCACGTGGGCCACGGCGCCGGCGCGCCGCTCGGCGCCTTCCATCACGGCCGCGTCCATTTCGATCGTGCCAGCCCGAGTGTAGACCGAACCTTTGCCGGCGTTGAAGTGGGGACAATCCTCCATGACCTTCACCGCCGCGAGCACCGCTTCGACGCTGCCGGTGGAATTCACTCGCAGCACTGCGGCGCCGCTTTGCAGCGATTTGCGCAGTGCAGCCCGAACTTCCCGTTCGCAATCGGCAGAAAGACTCGCGCGCGGGCCAGCGAGCCCGCCGTGAATCGCCAGCACGAACTTGTTAGCGCCAGAGTTGGTCGAGGAGACCGTCATGTGAATGACCGTTCGATCGAGAATCGTGCCTGAGCCGCGTGTCTCAGGAACATCGCGGCACCAGCTGAAATGCGTCTTGTCTCACAACGGAAGTAGGGTGCGGTCGAGCGCAGTGAGCCCCTGGCAGTGCCACGAGCTGGGGGCTCGCCTACGACTCGACCCCAGCCACTCAGCTAACCCCTCACCCCGAACCTCTCCCAGAGGAAGAGGGAGGATTTGTCACAGTTCCTAAATCAGTTCACGCGAGCTAAAACCGCCTTGAGTTTATCCAGTGCGGTGCGAGCGACCACCATTGGATCCTGTCGCCAGTACACCGGATTGAACAACTCCATCGATAGGAAGCCGTCGAAACCTGTTCTTTGCAGCGTGCGGAAGATGTCGACAAGTGGTGCGATGCCGTCGCCGGGGTAGACGCGGTCGCTATCGTTGATGGCCGCGCGCGGCGGGTTGGCCGGATAGTCGTTCACGTGGAACACGTGCATCGCGGCGCCGTTCAAGAGCGATAATCCCGTAACGTCGGAGCCGCCTTTGTAGAGGTGATAGGCATCGGCCAGCACACAGGCCCGGGGGTGATTACTTTCGATCGCGACCATGACAGCCTGCCCGAGTCGGGTGAGCGTCTTGGAAAACCCCCACACTTCGACTTGCGGGACGACACCGATTTCGTCGCCCAGCAGCAAGAGTGCGCGATAGCGTTCTGCCGCCTTCAAGTAGTCGATGTTCGAGACTTCGGTGGCGCCGGCCGCCGGCGCCGCGATGCGTTTGCCGCCGATCTGGCGGACGAGATCCATTTCTTGCCTGGCATGTTCGAGTGCTTTGGCACGGCGGGCGTCATCGTCGACGATCCATTCGGCAAAGCCGATGGCGCTTTCCACGGTGAGGCCGAGGTCGGCAATCCGTTTTTTGAGGTCGGGCAACGAACCGCCCTGGTCGTGGTAACGCTGGATTTCGCTGACCCAGGGTTCGATGGCCTGATAACCGGCTTGGGCGGCGATGTCGATTTCCTCGACAATGGAAAGTTTCTGGCCCCGAACGGTGCTGGTGTTGAAACAGAATTTGAAGTTGGTCACAGGGGGTACTCCTCGCGTGGCGGCGGATCGCTGTGCGTGGGGGTGGAATCGGTATACGAAATACTCGTTCAATGCCGGGTAGTGCGTCGATTTGAATTCGGGGTGGCTGGCGTCGCCGAGCCCCCAGCGACATAGGGCATGCTCCGGTGCACTGGGGGCTCGCCTTCGGCTCGACCCCAGCCACCCGACGAGATTTCCGAATCCATGATTGGCACGAACCAGAAACGCCAAGTGTACCCGCGCGGTGCACGTGCGAACAGCTACTTGACGGTTCGAGGGCGGTAGCTTTCGCGCACCGCCCGGACAAATTCTTTCAGATCGTTTGCGGCGTTCGGACCGCTGATTACCGGGTGCCCGATAGCAACGAGATCGGCGCCTCGGGCCACGGCTCGAACGGCATCCTCGATGCCAAACGTACCGACGCCGACCGGTACCTTCACCGCTTCCAGAACTTCGTCGAGCCATTGTACGGAATCTTGCAAAGCATCGGCGTTCCTTTGATCGGCCCCGTAATGCAGGTAGACCATGTGTACGCCCCAATCGGCACACTGGCGAGCACGGGCCGCCTGCTGTTTAACGCCGATTGTATCGGCCACGACCATCACGCCAGTATCTTTAGAAGCTGCCACTGCGGCCTTGATCGTTTCATCGGGGGCGTTGGCGCACACCGTCATGACATGGCCGCCATGGGCCTTGGTGCGATGGACGTTCTTGCCGCCTGAGTCCATCGTTTTGTAATCGGCGAGCACCGGATATTCGGGAAACGCGCGAACCATCGCACCAATCGGCGAGAGGCCCTGCGACACGATCAGCGGCGTGCCGATTTCCAGCCAATCGACACCGGCCTCCACGCCCATGCGGGCGACCGCCAACGCTTCTTCAATCGTGGCGAAATCGAGGGCCAGTTGCACGACGGGAGGTTTAATTGCAATCACAGTTTGACGCCTCAAATTCGCGGTTGCCTTGCACCTGTCGATCACAAATGCGACTTGCCCGTCAGTCGCCGACGCCCGATACTGGCGAAACCGCATCGGAGCGGCGATCAACCCTCGCGACATCCGACGACATGCCCAACCAATCGCCACCGCACCTGGATCGTGGACTGACGTTTACGCATGCCACGTCGCTCAACGTGGCGAACATGCTGGGTGCTGGACCATTTTTTACCATTCCGGTCATCCTGGCGACAATGGGTGGGCCGCAATGCATGCTCGGCTGGCTCATCGCGATGTTGATTGTCATGTGCGATGGGCTGGTGTGGGCCGAGCTTGGCGCGGCATTGCCGGGCAGCGGGGGGACCTATCACTATCTTCGCGAGATTTTTCGCGGTTCCGCTTGGGGGCGGTTTCTGCCGTTCCTGTTCATTTGGCAGTTTCTGGCCAGCGGCACGCTGGAGTTGGCATCGGGATACATCGCGGCATCTCGTTTTGCGCTGTCGCTGTGGCCGACCGGCCAGCACTGGCTCGCGGGATTTGGCCTCCGCGGCGACATCGTGTTTGGCATCCCGGCCACGCTTATGGTTATCGCGGTATTCCTTGCTCTTTGCCAGCGCATTCAATCGTTGGGACGGCTGATGACGTTTCTTACTGTTGGCGTATTGGCGGCCGTGGGAACGATCATCGTGCTGGGAATCGGCCACTTCGATGCCGGCCTGATCACGTTTCCAGCCGATGCGTTTCATGTCGACAAGAAGTTTTTGTTGGGGTTGGGCGCCGCGAGCAGTGTGGCCGTGTACGACTACCTGGGCTATTACAACATCTGCCATTTGGGCGAAGAGGTAAAAGTTCCGGAGAAGACCATTCCGCGGTCGGTGTTGCTATCGATCGTGCTGGTCGCCGGCATTTACATGACGATGAACATCGCTTTCATCGGCGTGGTGCCCTGGCAGGAGATAGTTGACCCGATATCGGCTGCGAACCAGAACCTTTCGGGCGCATTCATGACCAAGCTGTGCGGCGAACAGGCCGCCACGCTATTCACGGGGTTGATCATTTGGACGTGCCTGGCCGGCTTGTTGGCCATGACGCTCGGATACTCGCGGATTCTCTACGCCGCCGCCAAGAACGGTGATTTCTTTTCCATGTTCGCGGCGCTACATCCGACGCGACATTTTCCCTGGGCCGCGCTCGCACTGTTGAGCGGAATCACCGCTGTGCTGTGCTATCTACCACTCAAAGTTGTCGTGCCGGCGGCGGTGGTGGTGAGAATCGTGCTCGTCTTCATCGGGCAGATCTTTGCGTTGCACGTATTGCGGAGTGGCGGCAAGCAGCCGATGCCGTTTCGCATGTGGCTCTATCCGCTGCCGAGCCTGGTAGCGCTCGTGGGCTGGGTGTTTTTGCTAGCCA
>JADZDJ010000165.1 GCA_020851115.1 Pirellulales bacterium | reverse complement strand
TATCGAGGGAAAACACGTTCAAAGCTGCTGCGACGGCCGTGGGGGTGAGCGACCAGGCGCTGCGGGCATGGCACGCTCGGTTTGCTCCCCAGCCTGCCGCGTGCGGCGAGAACGCCACGCGGGAGGAGTTGTGTGCGGAGATGCGATGACGGCAAGGGCGGTATGCGCAGCAGCGGAGGAAGAAGCCCGGCGCGACTAATCGTCGTGCGGCTCGCGATGGATTGGCTCCATGGCCTTGGTGTTGCGTTCGACGGCCAGCACGATCGTGCGTTGCGAAGTGCCGTCCCGGGAACTGGCGACGATCGGAATGACCTGCCGACGATTGGGTAGATCGAGTTTTACACTGAAACTGCCATCGGGGCGCAGTTTGATCGGGGCGCCTTGGAAGGTAACCAGCGCGTCGGGATGAGTCGTTCCATGAACCACCATTTCGGCTTCGATCCGGCAGTGTACCGCCCGGTCTCGCGGAACCAGCGCTTCGGCCCCGCCGCCATATCGGTCGCCCATTGAGCCGCCAACTGAGCGACGCAGACGCTCTTCTAGCACTTCTTGCAGTTCAGCGGCGTTTGATTCCTGCGAATAACCGCCGCTCATGGCGTAGATTTTGTCGCAGTTTTCCACCACATCGGCCCAATGGTGATCGAGCTTCTCTGGACCGGCGCTGTGTGGAGTGGTCACCGTATTGCTGCGAGCCAGCGAGAAGAATCGGCCGTTTGCGGCCAAATATCCGATTTCCAAGCGATAGCTTTGCGGTGGATTGGTTACATCGATGTACCAGTTTTTCACGCCGCCGTGAATGGAGATGTCGCGTAGTACGCTATCAGCCGTGGTGGATGCTCCGGTTTGCGAAACGCAAAACACCCGCAACACAGGCTTGGCATTGTGCCACTGCTCGCCCAGTGCGGCCTGTGCGCGAACGATACCGGCCGGCGTGAGCTCCCAGTAGGCGTGTAGCCAATATGGGCCTCGGACCATGACAACCAAGCGGTCTTTCGCTGCTGCAATTCGCGCTTCATCGGCTTCGGTGGCGAGAATTTTCGCCTTGACCATTCGTTGCTTCGCTTGCTCGATTCGTTTCAAAATGCGGGGATCGACGTCTTTAGCTCGAGTTGGCGCCGAAGGAGCCGAAACGTTGCGTGACTGCCGAATGGCTACAACGGGTTTGACCGTACGGACGCGGTTGATCGGGGGCGTCTTTTTGATCGGCGGTTTAGCTGCGACAGAGCCAGTGCCGTTTCGTCCGGCCGCTTTCAGCAGGGCACGGACCAATTGATCTTTACGCATCGCGTGCCATCCTTGCACTCCGCGTTTGCGAGCCAATTCCGTTAGTGCCTTCAGCGATTGGGCACGCAGCGTTTGAGCGGTCATGAATGGACATCCTCATCTGCGAAACGCCGCGCGACACCGAGCGAGCGATCCGCGAAAATTCATCGAGAGAATCGTCCCTGACCTGCTAAATTAATCCTGGTAGGCAGTCCTTGGCCACCTGAGTCACGACGCTTAACAGCCACCCGACGGAAGCCTACGAAGGATCATTTTTGGCGAGTTTGGCGGCAACTGGCGAACGGGACCGTTCGCAATCCAACTCCTGCCCCCGCGACAACCCAAGAATTGCTCTTGGTATCAACACTGGGCCGCCATGTTGCTTCTACTTACCGTTCCTTCAACCAGCGATGTTTCGCGTCGAATAACTAATACCGTTCCTGGGTTTACAACGCGGCATTCAACGGAATGCAGGTGGTTTGCCGTGTCCGAATCATTCCGTTGAGGCACCGATATAGCCAATCTAATCGGAAACGGAAAAAATAGCAAGTCAGAACCCCCTCACAAGTTGTGTTTTGCGAAATCTTGCCAGGTTGAAGGTGCCGAACCATTCGGTACTATCGGTTGCCAATTCTATTTACGTTGCGAGCTATGCAAATCTGCCGTTTCCGCGATGCGATAAGCTATGGAAAAATAACGAGATAAGATGTTTTTTAAACGATTTGTGAAAAAAATCACAAATTCCCCCTGCTGGCGATTGACGCCCCATTTTACCCTGATTAAATTTGGTGTTTTCCAATGGGTTTGGGTTATTTCTGACGGTTCGTTAAGACTGCGTCGTTTGGCACGAAAGTGATCGAGATTTGCAAGCCAAGGCCGGGTGCTGCTGAATCAGGGGCGCGGATTGCTCGATCCAAATTGGCCATTTCATGGATCGCCGACCAGCGGACGAACGCTCGGTAATTTCCCTGGCCTATGCCTGGGCCTCCCAGATTATTGTCGTCGCGGCAGAAATGGTTGTGCCCGGATTGATCGGTTTGTGGATCGATCAACGGTTAGGCACGTTGGTGTTGTTTGCGGTAGTTGGTTTTGCGTTGGGTATTACATTGGCCATTGTTCATCTACTGCGGATGACGAGCGCTAACTCGCAGGTCAGAAAACCGTCGGATCGGAAGCAACAGCAGAAGTGAACTCGATTCTGAAAGACCGGCTTGCTCAATTTGGTACGCTAGGACGCTGCGCGCTGCTGGCGCTTCTGATTGCAATCGCATTGGTTGTAGCGATGCCGGTAGGCTTTTGGCTTGCCGGTGGACCAGGAATAGCGGCGGCGGTTGTTGCGGCGGTAGTTGTGTGGTTTGCTTCGGCGCTGTCGCTGATGATTGGGGAATTCTTTCACGCTTCGAACGAAGCGCTAACAAGTTTGCTATTCGGCATGCTACTGCGAGTCGCAGTGCCCCTGGCGGCTTGCTTGCTCGTTTATTTGAGCGGTAGCACATTGGCAAAGGCCGGTTTCGCGTATTTCGTGCTTGGGTTTTACTTCATTGCGTTGCCGGTCGACACGGTATTAGTCGTGTCAAAGCTTGGCGGCAAGAGCGCGGCGGTCTAAGCAGCTATGGAACACTCTGCAGGACATCACGACCCGTTGCACCCGAGCCATCTTTTTGGCCATGTGCAGGATTCCAACTATATCGAAGTCCCTCGGTTTTTGTCGCCGGATACGAATGGAAAGCTCTCGATTCCGCAGCTTTTCACGGGCGAACGACCAGAAGAAACATTTGAGATTGTCGGGCAGCCGTTCACCCTGACGAAATTCATGCTGATCGAAGTGGTCATCGCTTTGATCATGGCCATCATCTTTATTCGTCTTGCCAATAAAATGCGCCGCAGCGATGTGCCGAAAGGGCGCTGGTGGAATATGCTGGAAGCGATGGTCGTCTATATCCGCGATGAAGTCGCCCACCCTGCGATCGGTCACGAAGCCAAGCGGTTTCTGCCGTTCCTGTGGACGGTGTTTTTCTTCGTGTTGATTTGCAATTTGTTTGGCATGTTGCCGTGGGCAGGTTCTCCGACTGCGGCGCTTTCCGTGACCGGCGCGTTGGCAATTACCACTTTTTTGGTGGTCGTGGGGACAGGCATGAGTAAGCTTGGCGCGCTGGGGTTTTGGAAAGCGCAAGTTCCGCATTTGGAATTGCCGCCGCTTCTGGCCATCTTCTTGATCCCCATGATTTTCGGGATCGAAATTATTGGCATGCTCATCAAGCACGGCGTGTTGGCGATTCGTCTATTGGCGAACATGATGGCCGGCCATTTGGTGCTCTCGGTCATCTTGGCGTTTATTGCGGCTACCGCGACGAGCGCTTTGTTCTGGGGCGTGATGCCGGTCAGTATTCTCAGCGTGGTCGCGCTGAGCTTGTTGGAGTTGCTGGTCGCTTTTATTCAAGCCTATGTTTTTACGTTTTTGTCGGCGCTGTTTATCGGCATGGCAGTCCACCCGCATTGATGGTGAGATCGCTAGATCGCCCGCCAGGGCAGCGCCCAAGATTAAAAAAGGAGATGCACGAGTGAACAAGTTGCTGCGGATTTTGGTTTTGTGTGTGGTTGTGCTATGTGTCGCTGCGCCGGCGTTCGCACAGGATGCTGCGCCGACTGCTGCTCCGGCCTCGGCTCCATTTAGCATGGACCTGGGAAGTGCGATTGGCGCTGGCATCGTATTGTTGGGCGCAGGTTTTGGCATTGGGCGGATTGGCCAGTCAGCCGTAGAAAGCATGGCTCGTCAGCCGGAAGTGGCTGACAAGATTCAAGGTGCGATGATCGTGTCGGCGGCGTTGATCGAAGGTGCTACATTCTTCGCGCTGCTGGTTTGCTTGTTGCGGATTTTCATCAAGTAGCGTAGTCGCGGGTGCCGGGCCGGCGGGTGCGTCTGCCGGTTCCGGCTGTGAAAGGAAATTTGTGATGGTTCGTCTTGTTGGGCGATGGACGCTGGGACGCTTCTGCATGGCGCTTGCGATATGGGTGCTAGCTGCGCTGACCGTCGCGTTTGGCGCGGGACGCATGGCGATCGCTGCCGAGCACGGCGTCGCGGATGCTCCAGCGGAAACGGGCTCGCACCAGGAGGAAACGCCGAATCCGCTTGTATGGAAAACGGATTTGGCGATTTTCACGTTCTTGGTTTTCCTAATCTTGTTCTTTGTGCTCAAGAAATTCGCCTGGGGCCCGATTTCGCAATCGCTTGATCAACGGGAGCGTAATATTGCCGAGAACATTGCCGCGGCACAGCGAGCACAAGATGAAGCCAAGGAGATGCTCGGCCAGTATGAAAAGAAGCTCGCCGGAGCAGCCGATCAGGTCCGTGAGATGCTCGACGAAGCTCGACGAGATGCCGAGCATACAAAACAACAGATCGTGGCTGAGGCAAAAGCTGCGGCCCGAGCCGAACAGGACCGCGCAATGCGCGACATTCGGACGGCGACCGATGCGGCCGTCAAGGAGTTGTCGGAACGTAGCACCGATCTGGCAATCGAACTCGCCGGCAAAGTCATTGCGACAAAACTGTCTCCCGACGAACGTTCGCGACTCGTTCAAGAATCGCTGACGAAATTTGCTGCAGCGACGCCAAGTGAGAATTGATACTTTGGTCAATTGTCGGTAGTCCGTTGATTTTGCGACTGCAACTGACGACAGGCCACTGAAAAATAGATGGAACACCCAAGCCTGACAACGCCGAGACTGTTTTCGCGCCTGCCCACGTATGATATGGGCGCGTGGCGAGCGGCGTCGGTGTATGCGCAGGCGTTGGTTGCGGCGGCGGAAGAAGCTGAGCCAAAGCAAACAGATGCCGTGCTGCAAGAGTTCGATTCACTTGTCGATGACGTATTGAATCGGTTGCCGAAGCTCGAAGGAGTGCTGTCATCCGGCTTTGTCGATGAGCACATCAAGGAGACGATGCTTGAAAAGGCATTTGCCAATCGCGCCTCTCCGATGTTTGTCAATTTTTTGAAGGTCGTCGCGAGGCATGGCCGGCTCGATATGCTGCGGCTGATTCATTTGGCATTCCATTTTCAATATAACGAAGTGCGCAATCGAGTGTTGGTGATAGTCAGCACCGCCGAGCCGCTCGATGCCGCCGGCGAGCAGCGCATCGCCGCTGCCGTCGCCAATCGGCTGAATTCTCAGCCAATTTTGCAGAAACAAGTTCATCCCGAGCTGATCGGCGGCATTGTGCTACGGGTCGGCGATCGGGTGTTTGACGGGTCCATTTCGACGCAGCTCAAGCGGCTGCGCGAAAAAATGTTGAGTAGGAGCGTTCATGAAATTCAAAGCCGACGAGATCGCTTCAGTTCTCCAGAAGGAAATTGAGCAATACCAATCGCAGATCGACGTCCGCGAAGTCGGGCGCGTGCTGGAGGTCGGTGACGGCATCGCGCGCGTCTACGGCTTGTCGGGCGTCATGGCCGGTGAGATGGTCGAGTTTCCCAATGGCACGAACGGGCTGGCGTTCAACCTCGAAGAGAACTCGGTCGGTGTCATCATTCTGGGCGATTACCTGGAGATTGAAGAAGGCAACGAAGTGCGCAGCACGGGACGGTTGCTCAGCGTCCCGGTTGGCGATGCCGTCGTCGGCCGCGTGCTCGATCCGCTGGGTAATCCGCTCGATGGAAAGGGACCGGTTGTCACCAGCGAGCGTCGCCCCGTCGAATTTTTGGCACCCGGTGTCGCCGAGCGTCAGCCGGTGCGCGAGCCGCTACAAACGGGTATTAAGGCCATCGATGCCATGACGCCGATTGGACGCGGGCAACGCGAACTGATCATCGGCGACCGAAAAACGGGCAAGACGGCGGTCGGTATTGATGCGATCATTAATCAGAAAAACAGCGGCGTAAAGTGCTTCTATGTGGCCGTGGGCCAGAAAGACTCGTCGGTCGCCAATACAATCGAGGCTCTTCGCAAGCACGGCGCAATGGACTACACGACGGTGATCCTGTCGGGAGCGAGTTCGCCGGCTCCCTTGCAATATGTCGCGCCCTACGCCGGCACTGCAATGGCCGAATATTTCATGTACAACGGCCAGCATGCGCTCATCGTATACGACGACTTGTCAAAGCAGGCCCAAGCCTATCGCCAGTTGTCGCTGCTGCTTAGGCGTCCGCCGGGGCGCGAGGCATACCCTGGCGACATTTTTTACGCCCACAGTCGCTTGCTCGAACGTTCCGCCAAGCTCAGCGATGCGCTTGGAGGCGGCTCGCTCACCTCGTTGCCAATTATCGAAACGCTGGAAGGCGAGGTATCGGCCTATATTCCGACCAACGTGATTTCGATTACCGATGGCCAGATCTACTTGCAGCCGAACTTGTTCTTTGCCGGCATTCGTCCTGCAATGAATGTCGGCATTTCGGTAAGTCGCGTCGGCGGCGCCGCTCAAATCAAGGCGATGAAGAAGGTCGCCGGCGGCTTACGCCTCGACCTGGCGGCCTTCCGCGAGTTGGAAGCATTTGCCCAATTGGGAACCGATCTCGACGCGGCGACACAGGCCCGTCTCGATCGCGGCTACCGGATGGTCGAACTGCTTAAGCAAGGCCAGTACGTCCCGATGGACGTCGTCGATGAAGTGATGATCATTTATGCCGGCACTCGCGGCCACCTAGATCAAGTGCCGCGAAGCGAAGTACGCGACTGGGAAAATGCATTCCTCACATTCATGGCTGACCAAAAGCCCGAAATTCGTCAAAAGATCGTCGATACGAAGGATCTGGATAGCGATACAGAAAAAGCCCTGCTCGCTGCGATTGGCGAGTTCAAAGCTCAATGGGCAGGTAAGAAGAAGGAACCAGCACTGGCGAGGGTTTAGAGTTGTGATGAACGACAAAACGCTGAAGGCTGACCAATGAACGATGAGAGTTTGACAGTATGCCACCACGAAAGGACGGATCACCGACAAGTTGTGCGCAGCTCTCCCAACTGCGCACCCGCCCGACCGGAAGCCTTTGTTCGGTCCAGCGGCACGGTCAGAGGATACGTGTCATAAAAAATAGCCTGAACCCTGCTTGTTGAACCCTGAACCCACCACATGGCCAAAGCCCGCGCTCTCGATAAACGCCGCCGCTCGGTTCGCAATATTCGCAAGATTACGCGGACCATGGAATTAATCGCCACGGCGCGATTCAAGAAGGCGATGGACCGCGCCAGTGCCTCAACCGCTTATACCAAGCGCATCACGCAATTGGTCAGTGATTTGGCCGGCAGCGGGCTGGAAGTCAGCCACCCGCTATTACAGCCGCGCGAGAAAATCGAACGGGTCATCTTGCTGGTGATCGCCGGAAACCGCGGCCTGTGCGGCGGCTACAATTCGAATGTCTTTCGTTTGTCCTGGGCGCGATTCAATGATCTGCGCGAGCAGATTCCCACGGTTCAGCTCGAACTTTCCGGCAAACGCCCCATTGCGGCATACAAATATCGCGGCATCAAAGGGGACCATGCGTACACGCACTTCGAAGATAAGCCGTCGTTTGCAGAAGTGGAGATGCTTGCGAATCGCTACCTCGAAGAATTTGCAACTGGCAATCTCGATCGGTTCGATGTGGCGTACACTCGGTTCGAAGGGATGAGCAAGCAGACGGCGATCGTCGAGACTCTGCTGCCGTTGTCGTCGCTCGGCAGCCACGAAGCCAAGCAGGAAGGCGGCGAATCGATGTATGAGTTCTTGCCGTCCGCGGCTGGCATCCTTGAAGAGGTGGTGCCGACGAGCTTCAAAGTGAAGCTGTTTAAGTGCTTCCTCGATTCCGCCGTCAGCGAACAAATCGCCCGCAAAGTCGCCATGAAGTCGGCTACCGACAATGCTGACAAGCTGATCAAATCGCTCGGCATGCAATACAACCGCGCCCGACAGAGCCAGATTACCAGCGAAATCATGGAAGTGCTGGGTGGAGTGGAAGCTCTCAAGGGATAAACATGATGACTGAGATACCGCAATTACACCGCACAATGCATATTGCAAATTGCAAACCAAGAATCGCGTCCACGTAGATCCGTGATACTTCATTTTGTGTTTTGCAATTTGCATTTCCCGACCCTTGAACCCTGTACCCTTCCGCAATGGCCACTGCAACCGCACCCGCAAAACATGCTTCTGCCGCTCGCGCCGCCGAGAAAAACCTCGGTCGTGTGACCCAAGTCATCGGTTCGACATTTGATGTTGAATTTACCGAAGACCGCCTACCGGCGATTTACAACGCCATTACCGTCGACGCCAACGTGAAGGGCGCGAAAATTCATCTTACCGGCGAAGTTCAGCAGCACCTCGGCGGCGGCCGGGTGCGTTGCGTCGCCCTGGGCAGCACCGATGGGATGGTCCGCGGCATGGAAGTGGTCGATACCGGCGGCCCAGTGACTGTGCCTGTGGGTGAAGCTACGCTCGGCCGTGTGTTCAATTTGCTCGGCGAACCAATCGACAACCGCGGACCGGTCGCTGCTGAAGAGCGCTGGCCGATTCACCGCGATGCCCCGCCAGTGACCGACCTCTCAACCAAGACCGAAGTGTTCGAAACGGGCATCAAGGTCATCGATTTGCTCACGCCCTTCGTCCGCGGCGGTAAAGCAGGCCTGTTTGGCGGTGCTGGTCTGGGCAAGACGGTCATTCTCACCGAGTTGATTGCCCGTATCGCCAGTGCCCACGGTGGATATTCGGTGTTTGCCGGTGTCGGCGAGCGAACTCGGGAGGGAACTGATCTATGGCTGGAAATGCAAGAGGCCAAGATCGGCGACACGGGCCGTCACGTGATCGAGCAAACCTGCATGGTGTTTGGCCAAATGAACGAGCCTCCAGGAGCCCGCTTGCGCGTCGCCCTCTCGGCGCTGACGATGGCCGAGTACTTCCGAGATAAAACGGGAGCCGACACGCTGCTGTTTATCGACAATATATTCCGCTTTTCGCAGGCGGGGAGCGAAGTGTCGGCCCTGCTGGGACGGATGCCCAGCGCTGTGGGTTACCAGCCGACGCTCGGCACCGAAATGGGTGCCTTACAAGAGCGAATCGCGTCGACCAGCCGAGGGGCCATCACGAGTGTGCAAGCCGTGTACGTGCCTGCCGACGATCCGACAGATCCTGCGCCGGCCACTGCGTTCGGCCAGCTCGATGCGTTCCTTTACTTGGAGCGTGCGATCTCGGAAAAAGGCATTTATCCCGCCGTCGATCCGCTGGCTTCATCGAGCCGCATTTTGGACCCGCAGTATGTCGGCGATCGGCACTATGCCATCGCCCGCCGCGTGCAAGGCATTTTGCAGCGATATCGCGAATTGCAAGACATTATCGCGATTCTCGGTGTCGAAGAATTGAGCGAAGAAGACAAGCAAGTGGTCAATCGGGCCCGTCGCATAGAACGCTTCCTCTCGCAACCCTTCCTGGTGGCCGAAGTGTTCACCGGCAAGCCGGGCGAGATCACCCCGCTCCGCGAAACGATTCGCAGTTTCGAGGAGATCTGCGACGGCAAGTGGGACCATCTTCCGGAACAGGCGTTCATGTATATCGGTGCGATCGAGCAAGCCGAGGAGCAAGCCAAGAAAATGGCGGCCGGCAAATAGCAAATTTAGACATTCAAACAGCATGGCCGACTATCATCATTCTTCCAACCCGACTGCCGCCGACCGAGTTTTGGAGTGCATTGTCGTCACTCCTGAATCCACGGCGTTAAAGTCCCCAGCGCAATTCATTGCTGTGCCGTTGTACGATGGCGAGTTGGGTATTGCCCCTGGCCATAGTCCACTGATTGGCCGGCTGGGTTACGGCGAGTTGCGAATCGAAGAGGGCGGAAGGACGCGGCGGTTGTACGTAGATGGCGGCTTCGTCCAAGTGGCCAATAATCAAGTAGCGGTGCTAACCAACCATGCCATTCCGGTCGAAAATCTCGACGCTGCAGTCGCCCGCGAGCAGTTACAATCCGCTCGTAACCGCCCGGCAAATTCGCCCGAATTGATGACCCTGCGCGAAGGAGCTCAGCAGCAAGCGCGGGCGCAATTGCGAATGGCCCAGCACGCCCCCGCCGCCGCTCACTGACGCAGCACTGCCCCTGTTGCGCTCCCCGAATGGCACTTGAATTTTCGTAAGTTGCCTGTGGGCAATCTGATATGTGAAGTGGACCCCAAAAACTGGACAGTTCAATAAGATAGACTTAACCCCTGTTAGCAGGGTATTGAACTGGAGGTTCGAGGATGACGAAGAAGCGTCGGGTATTTGGGGGCGCCTTTAAGGCGAAG
>JADZDJ010000164.1 GCA_020851115.1 Pirellulales bacterium | reverse complement strand
CTCGGCCAGGCTCAAGGAACTTACTGGCCGCGAGTGCGATGTGGCCAGCAACCCAGAATTTCTCAAGGAGGGCGCTGCGCTCGACGATTTCCAAAAGCCCGATCGCGTCGTCGTCGGCGTCCGCCGTTCCGAAGTCGCCGAAGTCTTGCGCGAGTTGTATGCTCCATTTCTTCGCACCGAAAAACCGTTTCTCGTCATGTCGCCGGAAAGTTCGGAAATGACGAAGTACGTCGCCAACGCGCTGCTCGCCACGAAGATCAGCTTCATCAACGAAATGGCCAACCTCTGCGAGCGGATGCAAGCCGACATCGACGATGTCCGCCGCGGCATCGGCCACGACCAACGCATCGGCTTTGCCTTTCTGTTCCCCGGCGTCGGATACGGCGGTAGTTGTTTTCCCAAGGATGTGCTGGCCCTCTCTTCGATGGCCAGGCAGCACGGCATGTGCCCGCAGATCTTGGAAGCCGTCCATGACGTCAACCATCGTCAAAAATCCGTGCTGGGCGAAAAGATCGCTCAGCACTTCGGCGGCAATTTGCAAGGCAAGACCATCGCCCTCTGGGGGCTTTCATTCAAGCCCCGCACCGACGACATTCGCGACGCTCCGTCGCTCGTCTTGATCGATCGGCTACTGGGCCTTGGCGCGGCGATCAAGGTACACGATCCCGAGGCGATGGAGAACGTCAAAGCGATTTACGGCAACAAGCTGAATTACGCCGAACTGCCGATGGACGCCCTCAAAGGGGCCGATGCACTGGCAATCGTCACCGAATGGGGTGAATTCCGCAATCCAGAGTTCGCCGAGATGCGCTCGCTGATGAAGTCGCCAGTGATCTTCGACGGGCGAAACCTCTATAAGCCAAGCCAAATGCAGGCGCACGGATTCGCGTATTACTGTATCGGCAAGATGCCAGTCACCGCATAGCTTTGCCGCTCCATCGCATCGACACCGATCTTCGGCATACCTAGCCGCGAAGAAAAGGTAGCATCGGCAAAGCTATTCTTTCAGGTGGCGATTTGCATTTTGAAATCCCTCACGACTGTCCTGCAATCTTGATCAGCGCCTGGTACCACGGGCCTAGCATGCTTAGTCCGTAGATCGCCACGGCCGTTCCACCCACGGCAATCGTGAGGCCCAGCGGCATATATAGCCGCAGCCGGTCGTCGAGTTGCAGCGCTCGGCGGCGGTAGGCAGAGGCCGTGCGACGCAGCGAGTCGCCCAATGCCGATGCGGCGCGGCCGCTGGCGAGCAACCAGCCGACCAAGGGCGGAAAGCCTTTAGTGCGCTGTAACGATTCGTGCTGCGTCGCACCCCGCGAAACTTCGTCAGCAAACTGGTGCGCTGCGGTTCGAATATTCTTGTCGCCACACGAATCGGCCGCGAGCGTGACGGCTTCGCCGAGCGCAACGCCACGATCGACCAGTAGCGCCAGCACATCGCTGAAAGCGGCGAAGCGGTGGTAGTGCAACATTCTCCCGGCCGGAGTGATCTTAACGAGCAGTGGATCGCCGGCAGTAGCGCGGCTAGATAAATACCAAGCCAGCGCAAGTGATCCGACGATCGCGACAGGGATCCACGGCGCCCAGAGAGACGCGGAATTTCCCAGCGCGGTTAAGTGCGAATTGAGCTGCGAAGTCGGCTGCCGCATCGATGCATACAAACGGCCGATGCGCGGCTGAAAACAAATCAGTCCGCCAACGAAAAACACAAACGCCAGCAGCAAAACGCAGACAGGATAGATCAACGCCAATCGCGTGTAGCGGCGCAATTCGGCCGTTGCCCGCGCAGCGGCGACCAAGCCTTCGAGCGCCGACGGCAATTGGCCGGATTTTAACCCCGCCGCGACAACAGCGCGGTAAGTCGGCGGAAAAGCTTTGGGCGAAGTTTCGATGATCTGGAGCAGACTTTCACCGGCATCGAGCCGCCGCGAGATTTCCCTGGCCAATTTGCCGGGGCGGCCGCGCAGATCTTGAGCAACTTGCATGAGGCCACGCTCCAGCGGCACCCCTGCGCGCGTGAGAGCGGCCATCTCGTCGGCCAGGGCGATCAGGTCGTCGAGCGCAACGTGCTGGCTGGTTGGAGATCGCGGCCCTGGCATCTCTGTTGCCCGCTTGATATCGGAACGGAAATGGAACGCAAGCTGTAATTATCCTAACCATTTTCAATTGCGATCGCCAACCTTCGAGAATCCGGGGGCTTGCAACGCGGTTTGATGGCTGCTGACCTGCCCACAGATTGCGCCGATTTCGCAGATTGATGCAATGTCTTGGAACCGCACCTACAGACCCGACACGCGAACGATTTGCCCCGCCTGGACAGTGAAATCGGTGTACTTGACGGAGAAAAATAAGCCCTCATCCTACGAGGAGCCGTTCATAAGATGAACAACGAATGCTAAACTTGGGCGATCCTTCAACGAACAACGGAGGACGCTGGGAATACGGTGGAGATCTAAGCGATGTATCTCAGTATTCCCACTGCTCCCTGTAGTTAATATTCGCCTCGGAATCTTGGGGATTGGTAATGCCTGCCGCAATTTTGCCTGTAACCCAGCGTCCGGCTTGGAATGCGCTGGAGGCTCACGCCAAGGAGATCGCCAGAGTTCATCTGCGAAAATTGTTTGCCGACGATGCCCAGCGCGGCAAGCGGCTGACGGCGGAAGCCCTGGGAGTCTATTTCGACTACTCGAAAAACCTTGTCACCGACGAAACGCTGCGACTGCTGCTGCAATTGGCCGCGGAAAGCGGCCTGCGCGAGCGGATCGACGCCATGTTTCGCGGTGAGAAGTTCAATGTGACTGAGCGGCGAGCGGTGCTGCACGTGGCCCTGCGCGCACCGCGGGGGGAAAAGATCGTCGTTGATGGCGAGGATGTCGTGCCACAGGTCCATGCGGTGCTCGATAAAATGACGAGTTTTTCTGATCGCGTGCGCGACGGCCAATGGCTGGGACACACGGGCAAGCCGATTAAAAATATCGTGAACATCGGCATCGGCGGCAGCGATTTGGGGCCGGCGATGGCATATCAAGCGCTGCAGTTCTACAGCGATCGCAACCGAACGTTTCGATTTGTATCGAACATCGACGGCACGGAATTCGTGGAGGCGACTCGTGATTTGGACGCTGAGGAGACGCTGTTCATCATTTCATCGAAGACATTCACCACACTTGAGACGATGACCAATGCACAGACCGCCCGCGATTGGAGCCTGGCGAAGCTGCGCGACGAGGCGGCGGTGGCCAAGCACTTTGTCGCCGTTTCCACCAACGCGAAGGAAGTGGCGAAGTTCGGCATTGATACCGCCAACATGTTTGAGTTTTGGGATTGGGTCGGCGGACGATATTCGTACGATTCGGCGATCGGACTGTCGCTGATGCTGGCGATTGGGCCAGCGCGATTTCGGGACATGCTCGCGGGCTTCCACGCGATGGACGAACATTTTCGCACCGCGCCGTTTGCAAACAATTTGCCGGTGCTGCTGGGATTGATCGGCATCTGGTACAATAATTTTCTCGGCGCTCAAACGGTGGCGATTTTGCCGTACGACCATTATCTCGGCCGTCTGCCGGCTTATTTGCAGCAACTCGACATGGAGAGCGACGGCAAGAGCGTCGATCTGGATGGCAAGCGGGTGAATTATCAGACGGGGCCAATCATTTGGGGCCAGCCAGGCACGAACGGCCAGCACGCCTACTATCAACTGATTCACCAAGGGACGAAATTGATTCCTTGCGATTTCCTAGGGTTTAGGCAATCGCTCAATCCGCTCGGCCGCCACCACGATCTGCTGATGGCGAATTTCTTCGCGCAAACCGAGGCGCTGGCGATGGGCAAGACGCGCGACGAAGTGATGGCCGACGGCGTAGTCGACTATCAAGTACCGCATCGCGTGTTCGAAGGAAATCATCCGACGAATACGATCGTACTGGAGAAACTGACGCCGGAATCGCTCGGCAAGATCATCGCAATGTACGAGCATAAGATTTTCACGCAGGGAACCATTTGGCACATCAACTCGTTCGACCAATGGGGCGTCGAATTGGGCAAAGTGCTGGCGAATCGGATTGTTCCGGAGCTGGAATCGCCGGCGACGCCACTACAGCACGATAGTTCGACCAACGCGTTAATCGCTCGGTATCGAACGGGAGCTAAGAATTGAATGCCTAGAGGACACCGATGGACGCAGGCGAAAACGAATAAGAGAAGTGATTGTCCAAATCGCACACTGGCTTGTTCATTGGGCTGATCTCTTTGCTGATCTGATTTCATCCGCAATGATCTGTGTTTACTAGTCTCAGCCATTTTCAATGATCGAAATTGCCCCTTCTATTTTGTCCGCCGATTTTGCTTGCTTGGGTCAACAGGTGAGCGAGGCGCTGGCGTGCGGCGTGAAACGGATTCACGTCGATGTGATGGACGGCCATTTTGTGCCGAACATTTCGATGGGGCCGCATGTCGTGAAATGTCTAAAGCCGGTCGTCGCCACTGCCGGTGCGATGCTCGAGACGCATCTAATGATTGAGCAGCCGGAGCGATATTTGGCGGAATTCATCAATGCGGGCGCCGAGCTAGTCACGGTGCACGTCGAAACTTGCCCGCATTTGCATCGTACGCTGCAACAAATTCGCGAATTGGGAGCCAAGGCCGGCGTGACATTGAATCCCGCAACGCCACTGGTCGACATTGAAGCGGTGCTGGAGAACGTTGATCTGGTGCTGGTGATGACCGTAAATCCTGGTTTTGGCGGACAGAAATTTATCACCTCAATGCTCGATAAAATTCGCGCACTGCGAGCGATGCTTGATGCACGAGCATTGCAGCGGGTGCCGATCGAAGTAGACGGCGGCATTCACACCGGTACACTTGCGGCAGTGGTACAGGCCGGGGCGGCCATTGCTGTGGTAGGGTCGGGAGTGTTCAACAGCCGGGGGAGCGTGAAAGCAAATCTCGATGCGCTGGGCAAAGCCGCCGGCGGCTGAGTACCCAGACCGGTTGGTTGGGCTTATCGCTTCGCCAACTTGATAGCCGTGCCGTAACACAGCACTTCGGTGGCATTTTCCGCGAATTGATCGGCATCGTAGCGCATGCCGATGACGGCATCGGCCAATAATTGTTGGGCGTGGGCGACCATGCGTTCATAGGCGTCTTCGCGCGCTTTTTCGCACACCTGAGCGAACGATTCGATATTGCCGCCGACAATCGATTTCAAACTGCCCATGATTCCCTGGGCAATGTTCGGCGACCGAACGACGATACCACGGACGATGCCCAAATAGACAGCAATTTCGTGTCCCGTAATCTCAAAACCAGTAGTGACAATCATCGTGCCCTCGGAATCGTTAGATGGTCGTTTGTGCCACGATCAATCGCGGCAATCTATCAAGCTTAACACTTGTCGGCGCACATGCGGCAAGAAAAAACTCGCCGACGGGCACTGGCCTACTAGCGTTTGGCCGCAAATGCCCGCTGCAGGCATTCCAAGGCCCGTTCGCCGGCGAAGCCTGCAACGAGGACATTAACACGCACTTCGCTGGTGCTCATCAAATCGACATTGATACCCGCCTCCGTCAGCGACCTGAATAGCCCAATCGCCACGCCGGCGTGGCTGCGCATTCCGACGCCCAGCACCGACAGCTTGGAAATTCCGGGAGAGCTTACCACGTTGCCACAGCCAAACTTCCGGGCGACTTGCTCGGCCAATTTCGTACTCCGCGCAAGGTCGATTTCTGGAACGGTAAACGTCAGATTGGCCTGCCCGCCGCGGCTGTAGCTTTGAACGATCATATCGACGAAGATTCCGGCGTCGGCAATCTGCTGGAAGAGGAACGCCGCCGTGCCTGGTTGATCGGGCACGGCATTGATCGACACGCGAGCCTGGCTGTCGTCAAGCGAGATTTCGTCGACCGTCAATTCTTCCATCCCTTGCAGCCGTCTGACGACTTCGACGGCGCTGGACGATGTGCCTGCCTGGCTGGGCATCTTGGCAGCGCCATTGGCAGGCTCTTTGTCCAATCCAAAGGCCGCATGCACGGCTCGCAAACCGTTCAGCGCCTGTTCGCGTGCGACCAATACGCTGATCTTGATTTCGCTGGTGGTAATCGTTTCGATGTTCACGCCAGCATCGCCGAGCGCCTGGAACATTTTTTGTGCCACGCCCGTTTGCCGAGCCATGCCCAAGCCGACGACCGAGAGCTTCGCTACATCGTCGTCGCGCGACACTGTTCCAGCGCCGACTTCCACGGTCACCTCCTGCAGCGCTTCCAAAGTTGCGGGCACGTCGCTGCGCGGCACGGTGAAAGAAATATCGGCCTTATCTTCGGCTCCGACATTCTGGACGATCATATCGACGGCAATATTTCGCTGCGCGACTTTAGAGAAGATGGCAAAGCTGACGCCGGGTCGGTCGGGCACGCCTTCGATCGTGATCCTGGCTTCGTCCTTTGCCAGCGCTGCGCCGCAAACCGGCTGGCTGTTCGACTCCGGTTGGGCCACGATCATCGTCCCCCGCACGTCAGAGAAACTGCTCCGTACGTGTACGGGAACCCTAAATTTCTTAGCAAACTCGATCGAGCGACTGTGCATCACGCCTGCCCCCAGGCTCGCTAATTCGAGCATTTCGTCGTAGCTAATTCGTTTGACCCGCCGGGCTTCGGGCAACTGCCGCGGGTCGGTCGTGTAGACGCCGTCCACGTCGGTGTAAATCTCGCACGAATCGGCCTGCAACACCGCGGCCAGCGCCACGGCGGTCGTATCGCTGCCGCCGCGGCCGAGCGTGGTGATGTTAAAATTCTCATCAATTCCTTGAAAGCCTGCCGCGATGACGATGTTCCCTTCGTCGAGCAGTTGCCGCATCCGCTCGGTCGAAATCGAATGAATGCGGGCCTTCGTGTGCGTGCTATCGGTGCGGATGCCGATTTGCGCGCCGGTGAGGCTGATCGACTTGTGCCCAAGCGATTGTATGGCCATCGCCATCAGCGCCACGCTCACTTGCTCGCCGGTCGAGAGGAGCATGTCCATTTCGCGGGCCGAGGGGCGATCGGTGATTTGTCCCGCCAGTTCGACCAAATGATCCGTCTGATGCCCCATTGCGCTGACGACCATCACGACCTGATTGCCCTCCTGCTGCGTGCGGATTGCCTTGCGAGCCGCGGCGAGAATTTTCTGGCTATCGGCAACGCTCGTGCCGCCAAATTTTTGAACGACGATTGGCATGTGTCAGGGGTCAGTAGTCCGTGGTTCGTGAATCGTCGATGGGCAATTGTGGCATTTAATACGTCGTGCAACCAACGACGGACAACTGACCATCGACATTCAGCTCAAAAAATTTTCCATCAACCGCCAGCCCTCTGCAAAAACCGATATTGAGTTCTCGGCAGTGATTTCATCGTACGTCTTCGCCGCATCGGCTGGAATTCCCGCCCCCGCCATCGCAAACGGCACTGCGCCGTGGTTATGCGTCTTCAAGCGTATCGGCGTCGGATGGTCGGGTGAGATTAAAATCCGGTAATCACCCTGTTGCTTGAGCGCCTCGTACAGCGGGGCGACGATGTGCCGGTCGATCGCTTCGAGAGCATTGACCTTCGCGGCGACGTCGCCTTCGTGCGACGCTTCGTCGGTCGCTTCGACGTGAACGCAAATCAAATCGGTCGTCGGCAAAGCATCGATCGCAAACCGCCCCTTGGCCGCGTAGTCGGTATCGGTGTAGCCCGTTGCACCTGGCACTTCAACCTTGCTCCAGCCGAGAAGCACGGCAAGGCCGCGCAGCAGATCAACCGCGGTAATCATCGCGCCGCGGACTCCATGGAGCTGCTCGAACGGCGTCAACTTCGGCGTGCTTCCCAGGCCCCACAGCCAAACATTGGTAGCCGGCAACTTGCCTGCTGCGCGGCGGGCGACGTTCACAGGATGATTCTCGAAGACCCCGGCGCTGTCCGACATCAATTGCGTCAACGCCGCGCTTCCCGGTCCTCGCGGATAATCGTCGAGAACCGTCTTGTCCGTCAAATCGTGCGGCGGGGTCGTGCGAGTATCGCGCGAGTAGGGGGCTGGATGCTTTGCGCCGCGATGAATTAGCAAGTTGCGATAGCTCACCCCGGCATGAAACTGCAGCCAATCGCTGCCGAGTATTGCTTGCGCCGACGCCAGCAGTCGCCCTCCTTCGTCGGTCGAAATATGTCCGGCAGTGAAATCGCGCATCGTCTGGTTCTGGACCGTCACCAGATTGCAACGAATCGCCCAATCGTCCGGTCCCAGCTCAATCCCCTGGGCCGCGGCCTCCAGCGGCGCTCGGCCGGTGAAATGTTCCAAGGGATTGTAGCCCAATAAGCTCAGACAAGCGACATCGGACCCGGCCGGCAACGATGAGGGTACGTTGTTCGACCGCCCGACGATGCCTGCCTTGGCAACCGCGTCCATCGCTGGGATGTTGGCAGCTTGCAGAGGCGTTTTTCCACCCAGCGCCGCCTGTGGCTCGTCGGCCGCTCCGTCAGGTATAATGATGGCGTATTTCAAAGCCGGCAAAATAAACGAGAAAATTGGAAGTCGTCAATTCTACGATTTTAGGGCATTGGAAAAGTTCCAAGCAATCGGGTCCGGTTGCGGGATCGTCATCTTTCGCCGAATTGTCCTGCGACTTGTCTTGCGTTAAAATAATGGTTTTCATCGCCGCCGGCAAAGGCGGCCGATTGTATCCGACGGCGAAGCGTAGAATGGAGTGCAGCTTCGAAACCAGCAGAGAAAGGCGCCGCTCGATGAGCGAGGCAGCGAAATTAGTCTACAAAAACCGCGAGACGGAACTACCGCTGGTCGTTGGCAGCGAGCACGAGACGGCGATCGATATTTCGAAGCTGCGCGCCGCGACTGGAATGATTACCCTGGATGAAGGGTACGTCAACACCGGCTCGACCGCCAGTGCAATCACCTACCTCGACGGCGAACGTGGCATCTTGCGTTACCGCGGCTATCCGATCGAGCAGCTTGCCCAGAAAAGCGATTTTGTCGAAACCAGCTATTTGCTGGTCTACGGCGAATTGCCGACCAAGCCTCAGCTCGATTACTTCCGAAATTCGCTGCAGCGGCACACGATGTTGCACGAGGAAATGAAGTCGTTTTACGATGGCTTCCCGCGTGATGCCCATCCGATGGCAATTCTGTCGAGCGTGGTTGGCGCTCTATCGACGTTTTATCAGGACTCGCTCGATCCGCGCGATCCGCGGCAACTCGAGATTTCGGTCCACCGACTGATGGCCAAGCTGCCGACGATCGCCGCTTACAGCTATAAGAAATCGACCGGTCAGCCGTTCATGTATCCGCGGAACGATCTCGACTTTTGTTCGAACTTTTTGCATTTGATGTTCGCCGTTCCGTGCGAAACGTATGAGGTCGATCCCGATTTCGTCAAAGCGCTGAACCTGCTGCTGATCGTTCACGCCGATCACGAGCAAAATTGCAGCACCAGCACGGTGCGGATGGTCGGCTCGAGCGACGCCAACTTATTCGCCTCGGTGTCCGCCGGGATTTGTGCTCTTTGGGGGCCGCTGCACGGCGGAGCGAACCAAGCCTGCGTCGAAATGATCGAAGCAATTCGCGCCGATGGCGGAAATGTCAAAAAATATGTCGAACTGGCGAAAAAGAAAGATTCGGGATTCCGGCTGATGGGTTTTGGCCATCGCGTTTACAAGAACTATGACCCACGAGCGACCATTATCAAACAAACGTGCGACAAACTGCTGGCGAAATTGAAAATTCGCGACCCAATCTTCGATATTGCCCAAGAACTCGAAGCCGCCGCGCTCAGCGACGAATATTTCATCGAACGCAAGCTCTATCCGAATGTCGATTTCTACAGCGGCGTGATTTACCGCGCGATGGGAATTCCGATCAACATGTTCACGGTGCTATTCGCGATGGGGCGATTGCCCGGCTGGATCGCGCATTGGATGGAGATGCATCTCAACCCCGCGAAAAAAATCTGCCGCCCGCGGCAGGTCTATGTCGGCGAACTGGAACGCGACTTTGTGTCGCTGGACCAACGCGGATAGTCGGACATTGCACTGCGCGAGATTCGATGGACGGCGATTCGAACGCCATGCTTTTCTTGCGCCGGTGCGGCGTGTCAACGATTTCCTCCGTGCATAAACCACGATGAATCTGGAACAGATCGATCACATCGCCCTGCGATGTTTCTCGCCGGAAGCAACAAAACAGTGGTACGTAAACACACTCGGCTTCGAACACGTCTTTCGCGACCAGTGGTCCGGTAGTCCGATCGTTCTGCAATTAGGCTCGACCTCTATCGCGTTGTTTCCACGAAAGGAAAACGAGCCGCCATCGGCCAGCGGCCAAGCGTGGCACCTTGCATTACGAGCTGCCTCCTACGCTCACTTCCGATCGGCAGAAGCGGAGTTGCAGGCACGAGGCATTGCGGTTCAGTTTCGAGACCACGAGATCGCCCACTCCATCTACTTTTCCGATCCCGATGGTTTTCTGCTGGAAATCACCACGTATGACGTTCCCTAGGATTGAACGGGACTAAAAACCATCAGCATACTTCAGTCAGCGCATCGTCAGTCCGTGTGAGAGTATGCCAGCCAATCTCAACTTCCTGCGCTATTTCTTCTCGATGGCGCTTTGTATTTCCCGCATCACTCGCTCGCGCAGTGGGATGTTGTTTTCGCTTGCCCAACGTGAACTCCCAAAGTTTAGCTCGCCGCCTCGAACGCATGGATGATATGTTCCATATTAGGTTTACGCTGCTTCTCAGGCCAGACGACAGCGACCACATCGAAGCGCGATGAGTAGTCCTCCAGCGAATGGCGATTGAGAAAGATCGTGGCGGCACGCGTCATCCGTTGCTGCTTGCGAGCATCGACCGCTTCGGCGGGCGTGCCGGCTATGCTCGTTCGGCGCGTTTTCACTTCCACAAAGACGACCGTCCGCCCATCAACGGCGACCAAATCGAGTTCGCCTCCGCGCAGCCGCTGTCCGCGAGCGACGATCTTGTACCCCTTACGTTTGAGCAGCCGCTCTGCCGCCCGCTCGCCCAAATATCCCAGCGGCTTGGGGTTTCGCGCTCTGGCCCACCACGCGGAAATCGCCCTAGGCAATCGCATCACGGATCTTACCTCTCCGTAAAAGACCGCGGCAGGATTCCTCTGCCTACAGCCGACCGCGTATCGCCTGCTACGTCGCCGTTGCGGTCTCTTCGCCCGGCACAACCGTCGCCTTTTCGCCGCGGCGCTGGCGCAATCGCACGGCCTTACCGACACGATCGCGGAGGAAGTACAGTTTCGCCCGGCGCACCACTCCGCTGCGCTTGACTTCGATCTTGGCGATTTTGGGCGAATGCAACGGAAACTTGCGCTCGACCCCTTCCCCTTGCACAATGCGGCGAACCGTGAACATCTCGCGGCTGCCCGATCCGCTGCGGGCGATGACCACGCCGTTGAAGATTTGGATGCGTTCTTTTTCGCCTTCCAAAATTCGCGTATGAACGTCGACCGTGTCGCCGATCGCAAACTTCGGCGGTTCGGCCTTCAGCGAGCTGCGTTCGACGATTTCAAGAATTTGTTGACTCATGGATTACCTGTTTTCGCGTGAGTGTATAGGGTTGATTATCGTTTATTTGAACGGCGGAGACGTAGAGACAAAGCGCGGACTGCAATAGGGCTAATACGAATAACGGACGATTGAAGTTCCAACATGCCGAGGCCCAATGATGGAATGCCTTCAGAGCATGTGACTTTTCGAGTTTTGAATTTCATTCGTCAATTACTTCCACGTTGCGCCTCCGCGCTTCGGCGGTTCAATTAGCCCGTTGTTTATCCAACAAATCCTGTCTCCGTTCTTCCGTCATCCTCTTGCTTTCCGCTCCCCGCCACTTGGCAATCGCTTCATGATCACCGCTGAGCAGCACTTCGGGAACGGTTAGGCCTCGATATTCTCTCGGCCGGGTAAAATGTCCTGCTTCCAACCATCGGTTACCGTGCGAGAAGGAGTCGAGCTTTGCGCTATCAAGGTCCCCTAAAACGCCCGGCACAAGCCGAACCACCGTTTCGACCAACACCATCGCCGGCACTTCGCCGCCTCCGGTGATGTAGTCGCCAATGGAAATCTCGTCGGGCTGTAATAGCTGCCGGACTCGATCGTCGAACCCTTCGTACCTTCCGCACAACAAAACCAGCCGCCGGCGACCGGCTAATTCTTCCACCACTGGCTGCGTCAGTTTTCTGCCCACCGGCGTGAGCATCACTAAATGCCCCGGCTCGGCCAACTGCTGTACCGCTTCAACCGCCTCGACGACCGGCTCGACCTTGAGCAACATTCCCGGCCCGCCTCCGTACGGCCGATCGTCAACGACTCGATGTTTTCCCTTCGCCCACTTGCGAATATCGTGCAAATGGACCTGCACCAACCCCCGATCAATCGCTAACTTCAACACACTTTGCCCGACGTAGCCGAAAAAAATTTCCGGAAACAGGGTCAGGATGTCGAATCGCATAGTAACAAGGCAACATGACCAATGCAGAATGCAAAATCGAATCGCCCGGAATTACGGTTTCCTCACGATTTTGCATGTTGCATTTTACTCGACTTACTCTGCCGACGCCTCGGCCGGAGCCGCTGCTTCCAAGCCCGGTTCCGAAGCCGCCGCCGGGGGCGCTTCCACCGCAGCGTCCTGCTTTGGCTTGGGGACGAACGCCGGCGCGCCTGCATCAGGCACAACTTTGGGCGCCTTGAGCGTGGCGACGGCTGCTTCCTGCTGTTTCAAGTGAGAACCGTCGGGCCCGTATTTCTTGATTAACACTTTGACCCGGTCCGATGGCTGTGCGCCGACGCCGAGCCAGTATTTTACACGCTCCAAATCGAGCGTGCAGCGGGCATCGGTCAGTGGAATCGACGGATCGTAGGTGCCTACCTCTTCAATCACACGACCGTCGCGCGGCGCTTTCGTATCGGTGGCGCAAATGCGGAAGTACGCCCGGTGCTTCCGCCCCATCATTTTCATGCGAAGTTTGACTGACACAAGATTCTCCGTGAGTTCAGGGATTATGAGCTAGAGGCCAGGGGCTAGCAATTTCTCCCATCCTAGCCTCTAGACTCTATCTGTTTGCAAATTATCGCGCTTCTCGTTTTCTCTTTCTCAGATCTTTCTCGCGCTGCTTCTTCAATTTCCGCTTTTCGTCTGGCGTCAGCCGCTTGCCGGTGCCTCCCTTTTGCTTTTGCAACTTTGTGCCTGGATCCAAAAATCCGCCTTGTTGCAAGTTCTTCATTTCACGCATCCGCTCGCGGATACCCAGGCCGGACATCTTCTTCATGATCGCCGCCATGCCGTCAAACTGCTTGACGAGTTCATTCACGACATGCGGCTCAGCCCCGCAGCCGGCGGCAATTCGTCGGCGACGACTCTGGTCGATCAATCGTGGGTTGCGGCGTTCGTCGGGGGTCATACTGTCAATGATGCCGAAAAACCGATTGATCTCACCCTCGTCGAAGCCGTCCATCATCTGGCTCATTCCACCCATGCCGGGAATGAGCCCCATCACTTTTTGCAGCGGGCCGAGACGCTTCACCTGCCGCATCATGTCGCGGAAAGTTTCGAGCGTGATCTCTCCCTTGCGAAGCTGCTCCTCCTGCTTTCGCACTTCCTCCTGGTCGAACTTCTGCTGCGCTTGTTCGACCAGCGTGAGCACGTCTCCCATGCCCAGGATTCGTCCCGCCATCCGATCGGGATGAAATTCTTCCAGAGCGTCGAGGTGTTCGCCGGTGCCGATGAACTTGATCGGCACGCCGGTAACGTGCTTGACCGAAAGCGTTGCGCCCCCGCGAGCATCGCCGTCGAGCTTTGTCATTATGACGCCGTCTAGCTCGAGCGCCTCGTTGAACGCCTTGGCGCTGTTGACGGCATCTTGGCCCGTCATGCCATCCACAACCAGATAAACCTGGTCCGGCTCAACCCGCTTATCGACGCGCTTGAGTTGGTCCATCAACTCGTCGTCAATGTGCAGCCGTCCGGCAGTATCGAGAATCACGACCGGAATACCATCCGTCTCAGCCTGCTTCACTGCGTTGTGGCAAACGGCCACCGGATCGGTCGAGCCTCGTTCGGAATATACGGCCAAGCCCAACTGTTCGCCGATGACATGCAATTGATCGATTGCCGCCGGACGCTGCAAGTCGGCTGCCACGAGCATCACGCGACGGCCGCGTTGTTGAATCAACTTGCCCAGCTTGCCGCAGGTAGTCGTCTTGCCAGAACCCTGCAGGCCGCAGAGCATCAACTTTGTCACACCCGGTTGCAGATGGAGCGAATGATCGACCGGCCCTATCAAGTTCACCAGCTCACGATGAACGATGCCAACGAGCTGCTGCGTGGGATCGAGTGAATTCAGCACCCGTTCGCCGACCGCTTCTTCGCTCACTCGGTCGATGAACTCTTTGACCACATCGTAACTGACATCGGCCTCGAGCAGCGCTTGCCGCACCATCTCAAGCCCTTCGCGCATGTTCGCTTCCGACAGCTTGCCTTTGCCACGCAAGCTGCGCAGGGCGGAGTTCAATCCCTGTTGAATCGATTCAAACATCGCGAAAATTTATTGGACGACGAACAATCGCCCGACCGAGTCGAGCGACCGGACGCAACCGCCGCCAACCTATAATTACGGATAGCCCGCTGCGGCGAAACTTGGATTTTAGCGTGCCTGGCAGGCTTTTGACAATCGGGGTTTGACGTCAAAAGCCGTCATTTTCCGCGGTAAAACGAAATCCCAGCCGGAAATTGCGATTAGAAATGAGGGGCGATGATCGCGGACACGCCGATCTTGCCGACTGGCCGACCAATTCTTGCCTCGGACGGCCGCTGTTTCAGGCAGTACATCGAGCTGTACCACTCGGCGGCTTGGAGATGTAGACAACGATTGCCAGTGTGTCGATCCATTCGTACCACTTCCGCGCGCGGCCAGCGAATCGTTCCCGCTTGCCGCGAGTCAGATTGTTAGCTTCGAGCCGGTGCTGTCGTGGATTCATCGTGCCGGTTTGCAGTTACACGGCGTTATCGCCGGCTTCGGCTTGTCGAATCTGAATCGAGATGCCAAAGAATAGACCAAGTGCGACTAAAATATGCGCGCAAGCTACTCCTCATTTTCCCGCAGTTTCGCCAGTACGCTGTAATCCTCCAGCGTCGTGGTGTCGCCGATGGTTTCTTTGCCGCTGGCGATGTCGCGGAGCAGGCGGCGCATGATTTTGCCGCTGCGAGTTTTGGGCAGGGTGGCGGTGAAGCGGACGTCGTCGGGAACGGCCAACGCGCCGATTTCTTTGCGGACGTGCTTCTTAAGTTCATCGCGAAGCGTCTCGTCGGGCTTGGCCGACTTGAGCACCACAAAGACCGCGACGGCTTCTCCTTTTAATTCGTGCGGCCGCCCCACGGCGGCGGCTTCGGCGACCGCCGGATGGCTCACCAGCGCACTTTCGATCTCGATCGTACTGAGGCGATGGCCGGCCACGTTCAGCACGTCGTCGATTCGGCCCATGATCCAGTAATATCCGTCGTCGTCGCAGCGGGCATTGTCTCCTGCTAGATAGTGATGCGGCACTTTCGACCAGTATTGGTCTTGGTACCGCGCATCGTCTCCCCAAATGCCGCGGAGCATGCCAGGCCACGGCTTGGTCATCACCAGCCAACCCCCTTGACCTCGCGGAACGGGCTTACCTGTGGCATCGACGATCGCTGGCACGATGCCCGGCAGCGGCTTGGTACAAGAACCGGGCTTGGTGGCGATCGCGCCGGGCAGTGGGCTCATCATGATGCCGCCGGTTTCGGTTTGCCACCATGTATCGACAATCGGGCAGCGTTCGCGCCCGATTTTTCGGTGATACCACATCCACGCTTCCGGGTTGATTCCTTCGCCGACCGTGCCGAGCAGCCGCAGGCTCGACAGGTCGCACCGATCGACCCAATGATCGCCCCATTTGACGAACGACCGAATGGCCGTCGGCGCAGTATAGAAGATGGTGACGCGATATTTTTCGATCAGCCGCCAGAAGCGCCCTTCATCCGGCGCGTTCGGAGCGCCTTCGTACATCAGCACCGTCGCCCCAGCACTCAGCGGTCCGTATACGACATAGCTGTGCCCCGTGACCCAGCCGCAGTCGGCAGTGCACCAGAAAACATCCTCGTCGCGATGGTCGAACACCCACTCGAAGGTCTTCTTGACGAACAGATTGAAACCCGCTGTGGTATGCTTGATGCCCTTCGGCTTACCGGTCGAGCCGCTCGTATACAAAATGAATAGCGGCGCTTCGCTATCGAGCGGCTCCGCGGAGCACTCGGCCGAGACTTCGTCCATTCGTTCGTGCCACCAGTGATCGCGTCCCGCCTGCATATGCACACGGTTACCCAGCCGGCGCAGCACAATGCAATGCTTCACGGTCGGCGATTTTTCCAAGGCCGCATCGACATTGGCCTTGAGCGGCAACTGCTGACCGCGACGCCAACCGCCATCGGCGGTAATCACCATCTTTGCCTTGGCGTCATTATTACGATCGGCGATGGCTTCGCTCGAAAAGCCGCCGAAGATGACTGAGTGAATCACGCCGATCCGCGCGCAGGCGAGCATGGCGATAACTAGCTCCGGCGTCATCGGCATATAGATGGACGCGACATCTCCCGGCTTCATGCCGAACTGCTTCAGCACGTTGGCGAATTTGCAAACTTCGTGGTGCAGCTCTTGATAGGTGAGCGTACGCTCATCGCCAGGCTCGCCTTCCCAGATGATCGCCGCCTTGTTGCGCCGCGAACCGTCGAGATGGGCATCGAGGCAATTGTACGAAGCATTCGTTTTGCCGCCGACGAACCAATTGGCGAACGGCTCGTTCCACTGGAGCGACTTGGTAAAAGGCTGAAACCAATGTAGCTCACCGGCCAGCTTGCCCCAGAATGCCTCGGTGTCGGCAGCGGCCTCGTTCCACATCGCCTCATAGGCAGCCAACGACCCGATTCGCGCTTGCGCGGCAAACTCCGGTGTCGGCGGAAATAGCCGCGATTCCTGTAGGACGGTATCAACCTGTCCTGCCTGCGATTCTGATGACGCACCCCCACCGACCGGCCGAGCCAACTGCTGCGACATGACATGCTCCTCCGCGAAAAAGATCACCACCGGCGACAGAAAAATCACAGTAATTTGCGATTTTAGCGCGATCCGTGCAGTCCGTCAAATCGCACAATTGCTTCGATTCGGCGAATCCCTTGTTCCAAGCAGCGCGGATCTGATTGCCCGCCGTTTCAGCCTGGGAGAAGTGCGAAACGCTAAGATACCTGCGCCCCTGCCGACTTCGCTGCCTCACCGGGTCGGTTTTCCAGTTCGCACGATTTCCAGATAACGCACCGGTCGGCACAATTGGCCTGAGGGCTGCCGGAGCAAATCGCCACTGCGCACTTGTCAATTTGCGGCCGTCTGGTCCTGGAAAGTAGAATATCGGCGGGCCGATCGCGGCGTTTCAGATGTTTGTTGGCGGATCTCGTCTCGGATTCTTTTCGACCCTTCAACCCAATCGAACGAACAGGAAATCCTCGCATGCAATCGCTCGCCCGTTGTTGGTCGCGGACCATGTACATGATCCCATGTGCTATGGTCGCATGTTTGTCGATGGCCTCGGCGCAAGTCACTCCCCCTTCCGCCCCACCAGAGCCTCTGGAGAAGAAAGTGGAGGAATCGCCAGCGCCAGCAGCGCCACCGGCCCAGCCAGCGCCCACTGCACAGGCGCCGATCGAGCAGCCGAGAACGGTGGTCGTCAATGCGGTCGCCTATCGAGGTGGTTCACCCGTGACGGGCGATTGTACGCCCGTGCGGGTCACAGCCGGGGGCGGCGATGGCAGCAAAGTGCGCGTCGGATTTTTTGAAACTGAAGTGGGAGGAACCGGCGACCAATGGCGATCGGCAGGTTGGACGGCTGCCGCAACGGCCACGATGATTACGGACTTCGATCCACGCGCCATGCACGTTTCGTTCGAATATGAAGGAATCGTCGACGGCCCCAGCGCCGGCGCGCTGATGACCGTGGGAGTGCTGGCCGCGGTGCGCGGCGATACTCCTCGGCCCGATGCCGCGATGACGGGCACCATCAATCCTGACGGCAGCATTGGGCCGGTCGGCGGCATTCCGCACAAGATCGAGGGAGCCGCCGCCAAAGGAATGAAGTTGATGCTCATTCCCGAAGGCTCGCGATACGAACTCAATCAAAACACCGGTGAAAGAGTCGATCTGTTCGAGTATGGACGGAAGTTAGGCGTCGAGGTGCGGCCGGTCTTCGATGTGTACGCGGCTTACGAAGATCTGACCGGAGTTGAATTGCCGCGCCCACCCGCGGCACGCCTGCCGCACATTCCGCTGGAATTTCAAAAAGAAGTGGAGGCGAAAAGCAATCACTGGCACAAGATGTATACGACCGCGCTGGATTCATATTCGAAAATGCCAGGCAAAGCCAAACTGACTCAAGAAGCAGTCGATCTATACAAGCGGGGGTTGGAAATTATTCAGCATGCCGAGCAGATGCAGGAAGAAGGGGAAACCGCGGCGGTCTACTGGGACCATGTGCGGGCGGCAATGCATGGATATATGGCGCTGGAACTCGGACGTTGCCGTCAAACCTATGCTACCACCGGTTATCCCGGCACGGTTCGCCGGCTGCGCGACAACGGTTGGTTGGAAACCGAGGTGCGGATGACGGCCACGCGGATGCGGAATGAAACTCCCAAGTCACTCGATCAAGTGTCGATGTATTTCCACGCCTGCGATGCTTTCCTGGAAGCGCTCAGCTTGCAGCACATCGCCCGTGACACATTAGCCAATTTGCCCGGTCAAGAAAGTGAAGCAGCAACCGAACTTGTGGTCGGCGCGGCAACCCATCAAATCATTGCTTGGTTGAACTTGCGGCTGGCTAGGGACTATCTCGATTTGGGTGCCACCTACGGCGGCGCACCCATTCCAGCTCAGGCGCCTTGGCGAGACATCGGCGATTATCTGCGGCGTGCCTCGAGGGCTAATCTGGCGGCATTCGATGCGCTGATTGTCAATTCCCAGGCGAAATCGCAGGCGATGACGGCTGACCAATATCGCGAAGGACTGATGCAGAAGGATCTGGGTTACGCCATGCTACACATCGCCAGCGAAAGCGTCTTTCCGCAACTCACCCAGTACCTGGGCGAGGGCGAAGCCAGTGGATACTGTTGGCTGGCGGCCAACTTGTACGTTCACACGCGAGCGGCCGGGCTGCTGGCAAAATATTATTCGTTGGGTTTGAGCTACGACGACGAGGGGAACCTATCCGGCTTGACCAAAGAGCGCACCTTGAACGATTGGCTCGCGTTTGCCGAGGACCAGTCGCGCCGCAATATTGTGCGATTAAAATCGTGCGGCATCGACGCCACGCCGTGCGTGCAAGTTCACCAGATCGCGCGAATCAAGTCGCATCGCGACCTGAGCGAAAAACTGGAAGCGCTCTATGAATTTTGGTCGGCCGATTTGCACGCTCAGGTGCTGCGACGAATTGCCAATCAATCCGCGCAAACGCCATAGATGATCGACGGCTATTGTTGGCAGGATCGCCAAATTTTCCAGAAATCGGCAGTCCATATGGCACATCGCTATCGCGATGAATTCCGCGGCCGCTCGCCAGTTCTTCTTCACGGCGCACAACCAGCAACAAATGGTTTTATCCGACACGCGCTAAGCTGAAAGGTGCGCGGTTGAGCTTGGCCGGGATCGGCGTGGTGATGACAATCGACGCCGCGAACGCGATGAGAAAAACTATTACAGCCGCTGAAACTGCTGCTTTCTGAAACCACCGGGCGCGAACAAATAGATATGAAAAATTCGCCCCTATGTAATACATGCCAATCAAACTCGGTCGGCAATGTAAAAAGCCCTCCTTTTGATTTCCTCTCGCCCGGGTCGTGGCCTTTCGAGAGCGAGTGTCTGGTTGGAGCCGGATTATTTCGCAGCCGCCGAAAGCAGAGCATCGAGCCCAAGTTTAGGTCGGGTCGTGAATGTAAAATCGAGGCGTCACAACGCGCCTGCATTGCGCTTGGCTTTGTCGATCATACCGTAATTCCTCCATCCACCACCAGCACCTGACCGGTGATAAATTCCGCCTCGTCCGACAGCAAAAACTTGACCGGTCCGACCACGTCTTGCGGCGTTCCGAGCCGGCCGAGCGGCGTCCGCCGCACGACTTGCTGTCGTTGGGAATCACTCAGGCCGTGGGTCATTTCCGTTGCCAGGTAACCGGGCGCAATCGAATTGACGCGAATCCGCCGGTCGCCCAATTCACGCGCCAACGACCTGGTCATCGCATCCATGCCACCCTTGGTGGCGGCGTAGGCCGACAATCCGTTGTAACCTCGAATGCCTATGATGGAAGAAATGTTGATAATCGAGCCGCCCTGCTTACCGAGCAACATTCGACGAACAACTCGGCGAGACAGCACGAGCGCCCCGACAAGGTTGATGTCGACCACGCGTTCGATCTGATCTTCCGACAGCGTTGCCAACACACCATCGACCGCGATGCCAGCACAGTTGACCAAACCGAAAGGCAGGCCGAATTTTTCCTCGGCGGTGATTAAGAACTCAGCCACTTGCTCGCGGTCGGCAATATCGGCGCTAGCGAAATGGAAATGGGGATTATCCGCCTGCGAATTGGTGAAATCGGTAGCGCTGCGGCTAAACGTGCTCACTGGGTAACCAGCGCCCAGCAACCCCTCGACCAAAGCTTGGCCTAAACCGCGGCTTCCACCACTGACGATAATATGCCGCTGCTGTACACGTTCCATGGTTTAGTCTCGGTGTTATCTGCGTCGTGTCTTGCCGGCGTTTGATAGTTCGATCCGCTCAACCATTTCAATCAGCCGGGGGCGTTGCGGCGGGGTGAGTTGACGCAGGCCGGCTTCGATGATTGCAGCACGCACCGCCTCCGCGTCATGGGCACACTGCGGCACAATTTGGGCAGCAACCAGTTGTCCGACCATCGATGATTTTTTGCCGTAAACTCGCACATCGGCGACTCCGGGCACCGCTCTCAAGCACTGTTCAACTTCGTGTGGGCTGACTTTGTTGCCGCCGACGTTGATAATGTCCGACTCTCGGCCGACGAAATAGTAGCGATCGCCTTCGAGCCGCACTAAGTCGCCGGTGGCGAACCAGTCGTCCGATCGATTCTGTGCTCCACTCAGTGAATCGTAACGTCGCATGGAGTTTGCGGAACGCACTTGCAGCTCGTTTTCGTGGACGCGCAATTCTACGCCATCGGAAGACACCGCGTCCAAGTACCGCGCCGGAAATCCGGCTTGACCATCCGTCACAGAAAAACAGCGGCCAAGCTCGGTGGTGGCATAGAGATGAACGATCCGCACCGCAGGAAATGTGCCTTTGAGCAGGTCGAGTACCTGCTGATCGACCACTTCGCCCCCCAGCGTGATTTGTCGAAGGTGGACTTTCGCCAGTTCACCAGGCGGAGAGAAAATCAACAACTGCCGCCAATAGGATGGGGTCGCCGAAACGCAAGCCACTTGCTGGCGCACCATGAGTTTCACGATTCGATCGACTGCGTCATTTGCGCAGGGAACCACCAAAGTTCCGCCGTTGGCGAAGCATTGCAAGCCAACCTGCAATCCTGCATAGAGGTGAGGGCGGTAGGTTAGCAACCACGAAAGCGATGCCGCTTCTGGCGTAATGCGAACGGGCCGGCCGAGACTGGCCCAAGTATGCTCGGCGGCCTTCGGCTTGCCAGTGGTTCCGGAGGTGAGAATGGTGATCGAACTTTCGCCGCTGCCAGCAGATGGCGTGAATCGCTCGATTGGCCAAGATACGCGGTCGACTCCGCCGTTGATGCCGACAATGGCGGCTAAGCGAAAATCTGCCGCAAGCCGCTGAAGTTCGCTTTCAGGTAGTTCAGCATCGAGCAGAAACACATTCGACGCCAGCCGATCGAGTGCCGCAAGCGCGGCCCAGCTTGATGCATCGCCGCGATGAACAACTCCAACCCGCTGCTTTCGCAGGGTCGTCAAGATGGTCGCAGCAGCCGTGACAAGGTTCGCTAACTCGCCGCCGGTGGTGCAATTCTCGGATGTGGCAATCGCAGGGCGATCCGCGGTGTCGGAGAGTCGACCGATCAAATTATCGAGCGAGTTGATCACACTACTATCGACACAATAAACGTCTCATCATCGATCATCATTTGGCTCGAATGAGCTAGCCGATCAAACTGCAGTCGGACGCATTCCTGAGCGCCGGCTGCTTACGCATCGCCACCCGCACTTCGTCGGCCAGACGGCGCAGTTCGTGGTCCGGCATTTCTGGATAGCACGGCAAATGCACGATTCGTGGCACGACCCATTCGGCTCGTTCGGCCCGCAGTTCTGGACGATCGGCGGGGGGCTGCACCACCGACAAGCTGTGTGCCGCCGAAGCATCGAAGCCAGCCATCAGTAAGCGGCGAATCATCCGCGACGGCTCTTCCGCCAACACGGGAAAAACCCAATAGCTGTGAATGTCGGACTCCGCGCCAGGGTACCGCGCCCCGCTGGGCAGCAGCGACCGCAGCCGATTGCCGTGTTCGGTGCGGCGCTGAATCGATCGCTTATGAAAATACGCGATTCGCCGGAACAGCAGCGCGAGGAGCGCCGCGCTCGGCTGTCGCCGGATCAGGTTGAAAAAGGTGGGGCCTGGAAATCCACGGACGACCGAGGCCACGAAATGGTCGGGGTCGCGTCCGACGAACTTCATGCCCGCCACCAGGGCGCCGAACGAAAACCAGTACGACATGAATTTCATCAGGCCGAATTTGAACACCCGTTTGGCAAAAGAGCCGTGCGATTGCACGGGATAAGTCGCCTGAATACGGCGCATGCGCTCGCGCACGGCTGGGTTGCGCACATTGAGCAATGCCCCCGCCAGAGCGGTCGCCGTCTTGATCGGTCCGAAACTGAACATCGACAAATCGGCTTGTGGATGCCCGGTGAACTGTCGGCCAACAAACGCTTGGGCGCAGTCTTCGGCGACCAGCAAATCGTGACGCCGAGCGATTTCGATGACCGCATCAAGTCCTTGACGCGTGCCAAACAAATGCGCAACTAAAATAACGCGGCTGCGCGGCGTGATGGCTTGCTCCAAGCTATCGAGGTTGACCGACAAATCATCGGGGTGCAAATCCACGGGGACCGGCGTCAGACCATGTTCTTCGATAATCCGTATCATGTCGCGAATCGTAATCGCCGAGACGAGCACCTCGCTCCCCTGCGGTAGATTGAGCGATTTGAGCCACAAGTCAAATCCGGTGCGCACAGAAAGACAGGCGAAAGCGTCGCCCGGCGGAGACCAGAGGTCTTCCACGTTCTCAGCCAGTGTGGCTCGATCCCAGCGAATCAAACAGTCGCGCAAAGCGCTTGCCAGATCGGACCAAGCGATATCGAACCGCTTGCGAACCCACATTTCAACCTCCGCGTTGCCGAGTCTTGCCGAAACCGGCAAATCACGATTCAAAAACGGCCTGTGGCCGCAACCCAAAAAGTATTGCCCCCGACAAGGACGATCAACCGCCATGCGCAGCGCCAGTCACTCATGGATTCCCCGCATTGATGGGGAATAAACCATTTTGTGCTAGCACTTGCAATTCTGCAACCGGTAATTTGCATCGACTGCCCGATAGTACGGCACGGCAATTTCCAGGATGTGGAATTCGCCAATCTCTTGGGTCGTCGAACGGTCGACGGCTTTGTCCACGCAAATTTCAACCCATAAACTCTATTCGCCGGCCATCCCTGGTTATCGGAATCTTCAGTGAGCCGTCATCGCTAGCATCATGGCCACGATCAAATCTTCATCAACTGCCGACGCCGGTTTGCCGATGAATGAGGATGGTTAAACTTTGTCGGTCGCGCAAAGACTGTCGCGCGGGGGATCGGCGAAGGACGAATTTCCAGCTATATGCCATGCCCGCGACTGAGACCTCTCCCAATACCGAGCCTGTCCGGAGCGAATGCCCCCCTTCCGTCCGGGCGACCCGATTCGATCCGCCGCACGAGATTCCTCGGGCAGAGGAGGACGCTGCGGTATTACGGGAGGCTGCCGCTTTGCCGGTTGCCGCGCCGACTGAATTGCCGCTCGCTGTTTTAACGACGGACTCGATCCTGGACGCGGAAAACGTTTCTTCGACGCTTGTGCGCCAGTTCCGTACGCAGGCCCAACAATTGGCCGGGCATTTGGAATCTCGTCAACGCGACCTCGATCACCGCGAGGCGGAACTTCACTCGCAACTTGCGCGTCACGAAGCAGCCGCCCGCAGTGCACGGCTCTGGTTTCAAGAGCAACACGGCCGCTTGACGCGGCGGCAGGCAGAATGGGAGCGCCGTGAGCAGGAGATAAGTCTGAGACTGCAATCGCTCGGCAGGTCGGCGGCACTTTACTCCGAAGAGACTTCTGCTGCTGGCATGCAACGATCGCCGAGTGCGATTGACGACGAAATCGACTTTCGCCTGCGCCAATCCGAATTCCACGAACGCTCGGCGCAACTGGAGGCTCGCCATCACCACTGCGAGGCAATCGAGAAGCAGCTTGCGATCCGTCATCAACATCTCGAAGCCGCCGAGGCAAGGATCTCCCACAGTGAAGTCGAACTGCAATTCGCTCGTCAAGAACTTCTGGCCGAGCGCGAAGCGCATGCCGCCCGACTTGAACACCAGCGGCGACAACTCGACGAGGATCGCGCGAGGCAGACAGCCGAGCTGGTCCAACGGCGCAGCGAGCTGGACGAGCAGGAAAGCCAATTTGAAAAACGCGCCGCGGCCATCGAGCAACTCCACAACGAATTACTGTTGACGCAACGAGATTCGCTCGAATCGCAATTAGCAACTCAGGAGCTTCGCGCGGAACTTGCGGGACAAGTGCCGCCGGCAATCATCGTTCAATCGCTGGCACGGCTGCGAGCGAAGCTCAGCGAACATTACCGCTTGCAAAGTGAAGGCGTCGAGCGCCAGCGTAGCGAACTGGCCGCACGGACGGCCACGGCCGCGAAGCAACACCGCCAAATTGCCGCCCGCCAACGCGAATTCGAAAACTGGATGGCCGCCCAGCACCGTCAAATTGAAGAGCAAGCGGCTCAGCTAGCCGGTCGCGAAATGCAGCAGCAGCGAGCACAGAACGAATTGGCGAGCTATCGCCTGAATTGCGAATCCCAGCGGCGCGAACTGGAAGCCGAAATCCGCGGACTTCAGGCCTACATCCGTCGGCTGGAAGACAACGCGGCGGAACTGAGCTGAATCGATGTCATTTGAGCCGCGTGCCATCGGCTGACAACTCATATCGGCAATGTTCTTGCGCGCATGAAGCGACAAGACAATGCGATCGCACGCTCTCCAGCACTTCAAGCTTGCACTGGAGCCAACTGCACCGACTAGCGCAAGTCAGACTGGCTGCGAGAGCGACGCTCTTCGGTCGTCGCCGATTTTTTCTCTGCTGGCGGGCGGGCGTCGGCCAATCGCTCGGCTTGCACAGCAATTTGCAGCGCCACTTGCAGTTCTGGTTGTGAAAAGTATGGTTGGTCAGGCTGGCCGATGTGCGTAATTTTCTTGGCAGCCAATTCGTTCCAACTCATGTTGTTCGCCAGGTGCCAGGCCGCCGCCTGGGCAGCACGCTGCGGCAAATTGCCTTCGCCCATCATCACCAGCAACTCTTGAACTCGCGCATTCGACGTATACTCTTCGATTGGTTTAATTTCGTAGGGAATGTGGCCGTTGGGATCGTTCTTGCCGTGCTCCAGGCAAACGACGTCGACTTTTAACTTGCCGATCGCTTCGGGAGCGATATTAAAGCCGCCGCCGCCCATCATCCCGCCACCCATCCCGCCGCCCATCCCGCCACCCATGGATTGATTTGGGTTGTTATTGTTGCCGCCGCTATTTTGATTACCCCGGCCGCCGCCCCCCATACCTCCCAATCCTCCACCGACTTGCCCTAACACCGGAGTGGCCGCAAAGGCCTTGGGCAGTTGGATCGAAAGCGGCTGCTTGGTCTTGTTCTTGACGATCAGTTGCGCTTGGCGGTCATTCTTGGCGATAAACTTCACATCGAGATCGCCGCTCGTCATGCCAGCGAACAGATCGATCGCCTGCGGCGCCGGCTTGGTAGCGGTCAATTTTTCCGCAGCATTTGCAACCAGCCAGCTCACCGAGATCGCCAACCCAACCACCAGCCCGATCGATAAATTTCGAATGACATAACGGTGCATTGCATGACTCCCACAAAAAGTTGCCTCGAACGCAGATTCGTCGAATGGATCCCGCCAAACCGCGTTCTGCTCCGGTAAAAAGCGCACCTCTTAGAATAACTGCGAATGAAGGGAAAATCAAAGCAATCCGGCCCAATTTTTGCGATTGCCCATCAATTTGTGGCACCGAAAAGGCAGGCGTTACAAGCCAAATTTCGCAAAAAATGCCGGGTGATTTGGCATTTCGGATTCCGTTCGGTTCGCGAAATCGACGACATTGCCATGCGGCTGTGTGGCGGGCGGCACGTTGCTCGTCACCTTGAGAGTACGCTAGAATACTGCCAGAATCTGCGGCGAGGCGTGCCAACTGGGCGCGAGCCTGCAATCGAATTGCCGGCCAATTTTTGCGAAACTCCAATGGTGCATCATGGCCAAGAAAAAGCTTGCCCGGACCCCCAAGACGTCGAAGAATAGCCCGCCATCCGCTCGACCGACGAAAACGTCGCCAAGCCTAAAATCGTCCGCCAATACTGAAATCGCCGCGGGTCAAAACGGAAAACCAACCGGGCAAAACTCCGCCGTGCGACCGAAACTATTGCCGACCGGCGACGAACTCAAATCGCTCTATGATCGTTATACTAGCGGTACCAAGTTCGACGATCACGACAAAGCCTTCTACTTTGTCCTCGATGTTGGTGGCCTCAGCCGCGCCAAGCAACTGGTCGCACACGTCGAAGAAGTGCTGGCGGAGTTGGAGGAGTTTCACTAAATCGCACGCCATTCAGCGCTCGATTGGTGCGTCGACACTGGGAATCGACATGGCTACACCAGCGCTGAATCTACCTCGATCGGCAAACGAATTGCAAAACCGCGAAGTTCCAGCAGTATTCGCTCTCACTTCACCTTCACAGGCAATCGATCGATCTTCGCCGCTAAGATAAAATCATTCTCTGACAGCCCACCGATGGCGTGGGTGTAGATTTCGATCCAAGCGTTGCGGTAGCCTTCCAAATGCAAATCGGGATGGTGCTGTTCTTCCTCGGCCAGCTTGGCAACGGCGTCGATCCATTCGATGGCCGCGACAAAATTTTTCATTGTCCAGTGCTTGCGAATTCGCTCGCCGCCGTGCGTTAACCGCCAACCGTCGAGTTTCTTGAGTTGTTCTTCGGCGTCGGCCTGTCCGTACTTAGGCACGCCCCCTTCACAGGGAGCGCACTTCTTCGAAACGAGTTGTTCGGGCGTTTGCGTTGGCATCGTCATTCTCCGGAGATCCTCATACACGCTCCACCATGAAGATATCGTCGTGCAAGACATGAAATGTAAGTCGGTTTCCCTGCTATCGGGAGTTTCCGAACGAGAGTTTGGGCGTGGTACGGTCCTCGCGGCGGAGCGCGAGGAGTACGCCGGTCCATGATTCGCCTGTGATCGACTGGCGAACAGCGCCGCGCATTCCTCGGAAAAACGGGCCTTTTCCCAGCCGGAATTCTGCCTTTGGTGGCTCGTCGTGCGAGCCAAAATCCGCTATAATTTTGGATTGACTCACCGGTGAAATTCTGTTCTGTGGTACAGCCTCTTTCCTGACGGACGGAGCCGTGATCGGATCTGACGTGATTGCCATTTCGCTGCCGCGCTCATCGAGCCGTGGTGGGACTGCGCCGGCGGATGATCCGCAAGCGGCTTGGCGAGCACGCAAAGCGTCTGAATTCATTGTCGGGCCGGAGAATCGTCTAGCGCGATTTGCTGTGCAGTGGTGGTTCGACGCAACCCAGCAAACCTACAGTCCGCTAGTATTATACGGTCCATCGGGGAGCGGCAAGTCGCTACTGGCGCATGGTCTTGCCGAATCTCGCGAGAATGGGCTGTTGACAACTGGAGCCGATTTTGTCCGCGAAGTTGCCACGGCGATCGACGACAACGCGCTCACCGAATTCCGCACGCACTATCGCTCGGCCAATTTGGTCGTAATGGACGATTTAACCGACCTGGCCGGTCGACGTTCGGCTCAGCGGGAGCTGATCAACCTACTTGATGCCTTGGAACTGCGTGAAGTGCCCGTCGCGCTGACGTCGCGGGTTCCGCTAGACGAAATCACCGAACTTCCGCCTGGCTTGCGAACCCGCTTGGCTAGCGGATTGTTGATTAACCTTGCGCCTCCTGGCAACGCAGCGCGGGCGGAGATTCTACGCCGTTTGGTTGCAGAGTGTGAAATCGAGCTCGAGCCGACGGCTGTGGTGCTGCTGGCCGAAGGCGTCGTCGGAACGGTCCCAGTAATGCAAGGAGCACTGCGCGAGCTGACTGCTACGCTCGACGGCGGTAGCGTCGTACGAATGGCCGATGTCCGTCGTTTTCTCACGTTACGCCGCGTACGCCAGCAACCGAACATCGGCACGATCATCAAAGTCGTCGCCCAGTTTTATGGGTTGAAGCCGACGAAACTCACTGGCTCTGCCCGCAGCCGCCAAGTGTCACTCGCCCGCAGCATGGCGATCTACCTCGGCCGACAACTGACCGGGCAAAGCTTGGAATCGCTCGGCAAGTACTTTGGCAACCGCGACCACAGTACGGTGCTATACCTCTATCGCACGTTAGAAGGCCGCCTGGAAATCGACGCAGAACTGCGAGCGGCTGCCAATGTGTTGCGAGAGTCGCTGGCGACAAAATCGTAATGGAAAGCAATTGGAGTTGGTAAGATTTCAACCTTCTTGGATGCCGATTTTGACGGATCATATGCACGCAAACGCAAACGATGATTTGTTGAAAAGCTGTTCTTTGACAGCCTGTAACCAAGCTTACGCTGAAAGCCCTCGACATCGTACGCTACCACGGAATTTTATTCGTCCAGTTGTTGATGTTAATTCAACGCTCGATCGACAAGCGATAAACAGTTTTTCCACTGCGGAGCAGATGAACGATTCCTCGATGGATTACGATTCGATGTGCAATTCCGCCAACGTAATCAACATTTTTGCACCAGCTAATTACTGCTGCTGATTGTTTAAGAAACTAAAGAACTAAGAACCGCAAGGCAGCGATTTCGGCTCTTAGAACGAAGCAGCAACAACGCTTGCAATTTCAGCCGATCCACCCGACACTTAAACGCCCAAAGACGCTGCGGCCAATAAATAAGATAATTTTTAAATAGTCATTGCTTTTCCAAGGATCTAACGGAGTAGGAATATGAAAATCAAGATCGAACGCGACAAATTTCAAGCGGCCTTTCAGACAGCCGCTAGCGTCGCGCCGGCGCGCAGTCCCAAGCCGATCTTGCAGAACATCAAGCTGGAAGCCACCGGCGAGGAAGCCACACTGATGGCGACCGATTTAGAAGTCGGCATTCGCATCGCCGTCCCTGGTCTGGTGGTCGAAACTCCGGGGAGCATCCTGCTCTCGGTCCCCCGGGTCGGTCAGATTTTGCGTGAAGCCACGGGCGAGCAGCTCTCCCTGGAAAGCGACGGCCAAAGCGTGATCATCCGCGGCGACCGCAGCGAGTGGAAGCTGCCGACGGAAAATCCCGATGAATTTCCGACAGTCATTCTTTTCCAAGAGGAAAAATTTCACGAAGTGTCGGCGAGGTTGTTCCGCGAACTTGTCCGCCGCACGATCTTTGCCACGGACAACGAAAGCAGCCGCTATGCCTTGGGGGGTGTGCTGCTGGAAATGAGTGGCGGACAAATCATTGGCGTGGGGACCGATGGCCGTCGGCTCGCGAAGATGGAAGGCCCAGCGCAAGCCATCGGCGGGCACGAGACCGGCCCGCAGACCACGATCATCCCCACGAAAGCGATGACGCTGCTCGAACGGGCGATTGCCGACAGCGACGGTGAAGTGCAAATTTCGGCTCGACCTAACGATGTACTGGTTCGCACTCCGCGGCTTACGGTCTACTCACGGCTGGTCGAAGGCCGCTTCCCGAAATGGCGCGATGTGTTTCCCCAGCGCAGCGATGCGACGAAGGTCGAACTGGCGGTCGGCCCGACCTACGCCGCCGTGCGACAGGCCGCGATTGCCACCAGCGAAGAAAGTCGCGGGGTCGATTTCACCTTCGGGGGGGGCACGCTGACCCTCACCGGCCGCGCGGCTGACGTGGGGCAATCGCGCGTCGAAATCCCCATTGCTTACGACGGCCCCGAAATCACCATCGCGCTCGACCCGAAGTTCGTGAATGATTTTTTGAAAGTGCTCGATCCAGGAAAAACGTTGACTCTCGAACTGAAAGATGCGGATAGCGCCGCGGTGTGCCACACCGACGATGGCTATGGCTACGTCATCATGCCACTGGCGCGAGACCGATAACGAGTTTAACTTTACTCACGATAGCTGTGTCCAAGAGACACGGATGAACTCAGATTTAGACAGGCTAAAGAGAATGAGACGAATGTCGCGTCCTTTCATCTGAGTTCATCCACGATTTCTGGACGACGCCATTGGAAAAGATGCCTGCACCAAGACAAATCGGCGACGTGTTGACGCAGCTCATCGCGCGTCGCGGCTATGCGCGGGAAATCAGTACGGCGGAGATAGAACGTGTTTGGGCGGCGGCCGTCGGCGAAAAAATAGCCAAGTTTACCCGTCCTGGCAATATTCGCCGCGGTACTTTAGAAGTCGTCGTAGCGAACAATTTGCTGGTTCAAGAGCTAGGCTTTCAGAAGGACCAAGTGCTCAAAAAACTTCAAATATCCGCTCCGCAAGAGAATATCAAAAACCTTCGATTCCGCGTGGGAAGCGTCGCGTAACGGATCGATTCGAACCGCGAGAGACACGAAATCACCAAGCAGATCATTTTGGCACGATGGACGAATCCAGTAAAGATCGAGGAATGTGAACGAAATAAGATCAAGAAGTTGAGAGCAGCATTGGTGTAATCGTCCCACAGGCATTTACGACTAACTCGCTCGCAACTTAGATTTTTTCAATTTTTATATCTTATTTCATCCGAGTTCCCTGGGCTCTACCCGTCGAAACGAATCATCTGAAATCTGAAAATTCAAATCTCCATTAGTCAGCTCAACCAATGTCCGACGAAATTACCAAACCATCGACCACTCCTGCCGCCACCGAAAAATACAGCGCCGAAGACCTGGAGCACCTCTCCGATCTGCAGCACGTTCGCGAACGGTTCGGGATGTACATTGGCGACAACACCAGCCGTGGCTTGCACCACTTGGTTTACGAAGTTGTCGATAACAGCATCGATGAAGCAATGGCCGGCTTTGCCCATCATGTCCGGGTGACGATCAACAACGACGGCAGCGTCGCCGTGGAAGACGACGGTCGCGGCATCCCAGTTGAAAAGCACGACCAGCTCAGCCAGGAAATGGGGCGCGAGGTTTCGACGCTCGAAGGAGTGATGACCGTCCTCAAATTCGGCGGCAAGTTCAAGAAAGGGGCCTACCAAACTTCCGGCGGGCTGCATGGCGTCGGCGTGACGGTGGTGAACTTCCTATCCGAATGGTGCGAAGTCGAGGTCCGCCGCGATGGCCACGCCTATCAGCAGGAGTATGAGCGCGGCGTGCCGCAAGCGCCTGTGAAGCGAGTCGGCGCCGCGACTGCCCATGGCACGCGGACCACCTTCAAGCCCGATGCGCAGATTTTTCAGACCACGAAGTTCTCGTACGACGTTTTGATGAAGCGACTGCAAGAACTAGCCTTCCTCAATCGCGGCGTGCGGATCTTTCTCAAAGACGAGCAAACCGGCCAGCACGACGAATTTTTCTATGAACGAGGGATTATCGAATTCGTCGAGCATCTTAATCGGGCCAGCGAGCCGCTGCACCACAACGTGATCTATCTGGCCGGTGAACAAGATGGCGTGGGGTACGAAATCGCCCTGCAATACTGCGGCGAATTCACCGAGAATGTGCATTCCTACGTCAACAACATCAACACGATCGAAGGGGGGACGCACGTTTCCGGATTCCGCTCGGCCCTGACGCGCACGCTGAACAACTACGGAAAAAAGGAAGGTCTGCTCAAGGACATCATTCCTTCGGGCGAAGATGTCCGCGAAGGGCTTACGGCCGTCATTTCGATGCGCGTGCCGCATCCTCAGTTTGAAGGCCAAACCAAAACGAAGCTCGGCAATGGCGAAGTTGACGGCATTGTGACGACCGTGGTCGGCGACCACCTCGGCAAATACCTTGAGGAAAACCCCAAGGCCGCCAAGGTAATTGTCCAAAAAGGCATCCTCGCCGCCGAAGCGCGCGAAGCCGCCCGCAAGGCAAAGGCCCTGCTCCGCGAGCGTAAAGGCGCGCTAGCCGGAGGCGGGTTGCCTGGCAAGCTACGCGATTGCACGAGCCGCGACGTGGACCGCTGCGAATTGTATTTGGTCGAGGGTGATTCCGCGGGCGGCAGCGCGGAGGGAGGGCGGATGCGCGAATTTCAAGCCATCCTCCCGCTGCGGGGCAAGATCATCAACGCCTACAAGTCGCGCGAAGACAAAGTACTCGCCAACGAAGAAATCCGCAGCATGATCTCCGCGATCGGCATTGGCATCGGCGAGGAGGCCGACCTGAGCAAGCGCCGTTACAGCAAGATTGTGATTATGACCGACGCCGATGTCGACGGCTCGCACATCCGCACGCTGTTACTCACGTTCTTTTATCGTCAGATGTATCACTTGGTCAAAGGAGGATACGTCTACGTGGCTCAGCCGCCGCTGTTCCGCGTGAAAGAGCGGAAAAACGTTTACTACGTGCAGACTGAGGAAGAAATGCGGGCCCAACTGCTCGAGTCGGGCTTGAAAGAATGCGAATTTGAGCCTGGCGATGGCCGCACCATTCAAGGCGCCAACATGGAAAAACTCTGCCGCACGCTGGCCGCGATGGAAGATTCCCTCGTGGCCCTCGAGCGCCGCGGCATCAGCCTTCGCGCGCACGCGCTGCGGCAAGATCCGACGACGCTGAAGCTGCCGATTTATCACGTCTATCTCGGCGCGGAGGAACATTGGTTTTCGCGCCGCGAAGAACTCGATAATTTCGTAGCGCAGCACGAACAGCAGACGGGCCGCGAAGTTACCGTCGCCGGTAAGATGGCCAGCCCATTGAGTGACGCGCAATCGCCCGACGCCTCCGTAGCCGCCGATCTGCCGCTGCCGGCCGCCCAGCCGGGCGAGGAAAAATCCAATGGTCATGGCCGCGTCAGCAGCCGCCTGCACGTTGTTGAGCTGCACGAAGTCCGCTCGATCAACGCTCAACTCGCAGACCTGGCGGCGCTCGGCTTCGACATTCAATCCCTCATTCCACAGGAACGCACCGGTACCGAAGAACCGCGTTACATACTCCGTCGCGGCGAACACACGACCGGCCTGGAAGATCTCCGCCACTTGCCTGCCGAAGTCCGCAACCTCGGCAGCCGCGGCCTCACCGTCGCCCGCTTCAAAGGCTTGGGGGAAATGAACGCCGAAGAGCTGCGCGAAACCACGCTCGATCCTGCCAACCGTACGCTCTTGCAAGTGAAGATGGACGATATTTCAGGCGCTGATGACTTATTCAGAACCCTGATGGGCGACCACGTGGAACCGCGGCGTGAATTCATCGAAAAGCATGCGCTGGAAGTGCGAAATCTGGACGTGTAGCCTGCAGCCTTACTAGTGAGCCTGTGCTGGCTACTTTGTCAGCCGCGGTACGTTCGCGATTGTCAGGCCAGCGTTCACGATGCCAATCAATCCTTCGCCGGCGATCAGTCCCGAAGCGACCGCAAACGTATACTTCTCCACGGAACAGGGCGATAGCCGCTTCCAGATCAGCCAGACCACCAGCCCGAAGAACATCACGAGCGAATTGAACGCAGGGACGATGAAGGCAATTCCAATGGCCAGGCCACTGGGGACATACGGTTTGATGCGGTCGATTTTTCGCAGAACCGGCAGAACAACGCACAGCGCCGCCGCGATGGCCAGCGCGGTCGTGGCGTGCGGGGGCAGCGCCTGCAAGCCTTCCACGAGCAGTTCGGCCATCGCCTTCCACGCTTGCGCGGCCGGCGCTGGAATCTGATCTTCTCCCAATTTGTAGGCTGATGTGAAAATTCGATAGACGGGAATGACGAGGACCAATCCAGCGCATACTCCGATCAATTGCGCGCCAAACTGCTTGCGCGGCGATGCGCCCAACAAATAGCCGGTCTTGAGATCCTGCATCATGTCGCCGGCTTGCGACGCGCCGCCGTTGGTGATGCCCGCCGACATCAGATTCGTAATCATCTGACCTGGCGAAAGTCCGCCGAAAACAAGCTGCGTGACCTTCCCAACCCCGCCGGTCGGATTGATGTCTGTTTCTCCCAGCGATCTGGCGGCAACCGTTGCAAGCACAGCGGACAGCGCGATGGCAATCAACGTGTGCAGCCAATAAATGTCGAACACGGTGCTCGAAATCACAATCGTCACGACCGATCCGGCGGCCAGCCCGCCGATCCACCAGCTATTAGGAATCTGTTCGCGATCGCCGTCGTCGCTGGCTTCGCCGAAGCTGCGAAATCTTAACGCGCGAATAAACGTACGCCAGGAAAGCGCTAGTGCCGTCAATGCCTCGCAGACCATTAGCGCGACTCCAGGCCAAAGGATCCAGCCGCGTGCGCCGCTCTTATAGTCCATAATGGGGCCGACGGCCCAGCCATTTTCTCTGGCCAGTGGCCCAAACACGCCCCAACTCAAGATGGCCCCCAAGAGCAGCGAAAGAACGACTCTCGGACCCATCAAAAAGCCGGCGCCCAGTAGCGAGGGTCCGAAATAAAGCTTGAATCCCCAAGCCGCGGCCGTCGCCAGCGCCGCTGACTTAAGCCACCGTTCGAGCGGCGGGTTTTCCAGTTGCGGAACAAAGTAGTATGCCAACGTAAAGGCGCCGGCTCCGATACACGACCAAATCAGCGCCCGGGCTTTGGCGACCGCATCCCCCGATTCGCTGTTCATTGCCAGAATGGTCGCTGCTGTGGCGGTTCCGGTCGGAAACCGCAGTTTGTCGATTTCGATGAACTGACGCCTCAACGGCACGGCAAAAAACACCCCAAGGAACGACACGGAAAGCGCCCACAGCGAAAGCGTCGCCCAGTCGAGCGGTTGATCCAAGAGCTGCATGGCGGGAATTACGTTGAGCAGCCCTGCCGCACCGGCCATTCCGCCGGCGGCCGCGCCGGCCGTCTGGGCGATGTTGGTTTCCAGAACGGATAGTCGTCGGCCGATAATTGCAAACAGGGCATAGCTCAACACGGCGGCAATAATCGAAGCGCCGAACGACCAGCCGATTTTCAGCCCGATGTAAATGTTGGTGCAGGCAACGATACTGCCGGTGATGCAGCCGGCGACGACCGATCGAACCGTCAATTGCGCTTCGCCGATAGTTGGCGTATATTGGATTTCGCCGCTGCCCGAGTTGTTTTCGGAGGGATCCATCGAGTGCATCGGCCGTGGCCGCTCGCTGAGTGACTTGACAATGCCCCAAGCACCAGCGGCATTCTAATCATCGGTGGCGGCATCCGTCAGTCCCGATGTGCTGGAGCCGCGATTCCACACACAGACATCACGGCCCGCGTCGCGATTCAATGAATTTCACCGCGCCAAGCACGATCACGCTGACTACCCCGGCAACAGCGCCAGCGACGCCACCGGACATGACCAAGCCGACGGAGCCGGCCAGCAAGGCCAGCGCGACAATCGCCACATAGCCGAGCGCCCCGGGAAAGAATTTCTTGCCTCCGCGCGAGGTCTGCCGCAATTCGTTGAACGCCACCGCCAGCACGACCAAGAATCCGACGATGATACCTTCGTAGTCGTCTGCCCCGCTGCCGACGAGCTTGGCGACCGAATCGATCACCACGCGTAGGAACAATACCCCAAGCATCACGCCAGGAATCAAACCGATGCCGCCTTGCAACCCGCACCCACCAACGACCGCGGCGGCGATGGCGTTCAGCTCATAGCCGCGACCGATGGTTAACGGATCGGCCGAACCGACTTCTGCCGTGTACAACACACCAGCCAGCGAAGCGGTCATCGCTCCGATGCAATAGGCCAGCCATTTTAATCGTTCGGTGCGAATACCGCTGAGCCGCGCAGCCTGTTCGTTGCCCCCCATCGCGTACAAATGCCTGCCGACGACGGTGCGGTTCATCAAGAACCAAAAGCCAAGCGACAGCAACAGAAAGATCGAACAAGGAATCAGCCATGCGCCAAGTTCAATGCCGAAGACTTCGATACCGTATAAATCTCCCAGCCCGCCGAGTCGCGTAAAATCTTTGTCGTAGACATAGATTTTGATCGATTGACTGCCGAGCGCCGCCGTCACGGTTTGATTCAGCACTTTGGCTAGACTGCGCAGCCCCACCAGCGATGCCAAGGTCGCCACGAACGGCGGCAGCCCGATCGCCGTAATCAACCAGGCATGCAGGGTGCCGATGAGAAAGCCCACGACCAACGCCCCGGTAATTCCCGCCAGGATGACGCCAGCGCCCAACTGCGATGGATCGGGCGACCCGCGGACGTCGAGCGGCGAGAGCGCGAGAAAAATCTCCGCGCAGATCGACCCGCTAAAGGCAATGACGGCGCCGGACGACAAGTCGATGCCGCCGGAAATGATCACAATGGCGGCGCCGAGCGCGAAAATTCCCAGCAGCGACGTCTGCCGCAGGATTTCCGCGGCGTTTTGCCCCGGCTTCGTCAAATAGGCGCTATTGAAGATCGTGGTCACCGCCAACACGGCGACGATGGCGATCAGCAGTCCATACTCGCTGCGGAACTGCCGCATCAAGAACCTTTCAGCTTATATTTCGCGAGCCACTGTTTGAAATCCGAAAGCTTGAGAAACTCGGTGCTGCTTTCAAACATGTCCTTTTTCAAGGGCGTATTCTCATCGGGAACGACCACTTTTAGGCCAGTGATTCGCAAATCGCCGTCGGGCCGAGTGAATTCACCGGAGGTGGCATTCCAGCTTGGAAACAGATGGGCGATCGTCGCTTGGTCATTCTCGACGAGCGCCTTCATCAAGCGCACTCCCTGGTAACCCATTTCGTAGGGGTTTTGCACGACCAACGCGTCGATCAAGCCCTCCTCCATGCCCAGCAATGCGCCGGGATGCGCGTCGAACACCACCACCTTGGTTTTCGCGCGGATGCTGCGCTCTTTCACCGTCGAAGCAATCGCCGGAGCATTGTAAGCCCAAATGCCCACCAGGGTGTCGATTTTGGGATTTCGATCGAGCGCGTCGCGAACATTTTTTGCCGCGACGGAAAGATCCATTTCGTCCCCCAGATATTCGAGCTGCTGTAAGGCTTCGCCAGCGCCTTCGGAAAATCCTTGGATTCGCTCTTGCGCATTGGCGGCGCTTTTCAATCCCACGAACGCCGCATAGTTGCCGCCGTTGGGCCGCAGCGCTCGGGCGGCTTTGCCCAGCTCGCGGCCACCGATGATGTTGTCGGTGCCCAAGTAGGCGAATCTCGCGTCGCGGGCGGCGCGACGGTCGACGTCCGAGTCGATGGTCACCACTTCGATGCCTTGCTGCAGCAGCGCTCTCATGGCGTCGGCGATCTGAGTGCTACGCGCGTCGGTCGAAGAGATGGCAACCGCGGCAATGTCGGTTTGGTTGCCGTATTGCGTCAGCTTATCGATCTGACCCTTAGGCGTATTGTCGTTCTTATCCAGTTCCACCTTCAAGCCGGCGTCTGTCAACTTCAAATCTTGCTCGGCATCTTCCATGCCGGCCCGCATGGCGTCCCAGAATGGGTCATCGCCATTGGTGAGCATAATCAACCGCTTCGGTTCAGTCGAATTGCTGGCAGCGCCGGTGCCGCGTTCCGCTTTGCCGGTCCTAAAATTTTCCAACGGTCCGTCATGGTGGCCGAGCGCCTGGCTGTCGGCCGCGCGATGACAACCAAGGCATGTCAAGCTGACCAGCGGCAAGCTGCACAGCAGCGCAGCAAGAAAAGACTTGCAGTGAGCCATTACTTACTTTCTGAGAATAGCAGCAAATTCAGTCGAGACCTGCGATTTTAAGACTGCCGCGATCTTGATTCAAGCTGATCTCTCGAAAGGATTCCCCTCTTCCAGCTTGATTTGTACTTTGCACGGCCGCTACGGGCGCAGCTTTGAATCGGCGCGGCCCCCGTTAGAAAGCGATTGGGTCGGCCACGCTGCCCAATGGGCACAGCATGGAAAAATACAGCCGCTTTCCAGTGAATACAAGTTTCAAAGTCCGAGAACGTAGTGACTTGCACGACTGAAATGCCCTGGTTCAAATTGCCGCCCGCTTGTCATCCGTCGCACTTTCGAGGAAGATTCGCACTTCTCAATCGCGGCTTGAATTTCGCGATCCAGGGGGCTTTTTTCGTCCGCTATGTTCTCGATCCAAAAATTTTTCAGCCACGATGCCAAGTTTTTCGACCTCTTGGAGGCCAGTGCCGACGAAACGCGCGCGCTGACGCGACTACTGATCGAACTATTGAAGGACCGTACGCACGCTCACCCGCTGCACGAGTTCGCCCTGGCTCGCGGAAAAGACAAGAATATCACCGACAAAATTAGCGAAGAGTTGGTCAATACCTTCGTCACCGGGCTGGAGCGAGAAGACATTGAAACGCTGTCCTACGCGATGTACCGGATTTGCAAATCGATCGAAAAATTTGCCGAGCGGTTCAATTTGGCCCCGCAGCGGATGGAGGGAGTCGATTTCGCGCGCCAGATCGAGTTGATGCAACGGGCGACTGAAACGCTGGCGCAGATGGTTCGGCTGTTGCGGAAAATGCCGCCGTTGGAAATGGTCAAGCAAATGAACGACCGTTTGCAGGGCATCGAGGGAGAAGCGGACGATGTAATGCTCGATTTATTGCGCGAAGTCTACGGTGGGAAATATGAACCATTGCAGTCGATGATGGTCCGCGACTTGTACGACTTGCTGGAAAAAGTGATCGACCGCTGCCGTGATGCGGGCAACGCCATTTCGCATATCGTGCTGAAAAATTCGTAACCGGGCCGAGATTCTCCGAATTGAATTGTAGCATCGATGACGTTGATCTTTGTGGTGATCCTGATCGCACTGGCCTTCGAGTACATCAATGGTTTTCACGACACCGCCAACTCGATTGCCACGGTCGTAGCGACCAAGGTGCTCACGCCGCGGCAGGCCGTGGTGATGGCGGCTTGCACGAACTTGCTTGGCGCGCTGTTGGGTGCGGCCGTTGCGTCGACGATCGCCTCCGGGCTAGTGGATCCGAAGTTTGCCTCGCAAGAAGCGCTGATTTGCGCGCTGCTGGGGGCGATTACTTGGAATCTCATCACTTGGCGTGCCGGGCTGCCGAGCAGTTCGAGTCACGCGCTCGTCGGCGGCCTGGTGGGATCGGCGGTGGCTGCCGCAGGAGATTGGAGCGTGGTGATTTGGTCGGAGCCGGACAGGATCCATTGGTATCCGAGCAAAGGGCTGCTCTGGAAAGTGATCGTTCCGATGATCGTCTCGCCAATCATTGGTTTCATCCTGGGGATGCTCATCATGGGCCTGCTCTACGGGCTACTGCGTAACTGGAAGCCTCGGTCGGTCAATGGGCTGTTCGGTAAGGCCCAGATGCTTAGTGCGGGAGGCATGGGCCTGATGCATGGCACGAACGACGCCCAAAAGACGATGGGGATTATCGCGTTGGCCTTAGCGGCCGGCACGGCTAGCGGGCGTCTCGACGATCTGCCGCAGTGGATGTCGTTTCTGAAAGTGGCTCCGCCCGAGCCTGGACACAAGTTGGCGATCGCCTGGTGGATCAAAGTCGTCTGCGCCCTAACGATGGCCGCAGGGACGGCGGGTGGCGGGTGGCGGATCATTAAAACGCTGGGGCATAAAATGGTCCGACTGCAACCGGTGAACGGGTTCGCGGCCGAAACGAGTTCGACCGTGGTCATCGGGATTGCTTCCTACTTTGGCATCCCGGTATCGACGACACACAATATCTCGGCTGCGATCATGGGGGTCGGTGCGGTCAAGCGGTTCAGCGCGCTACGGTGGACAGTGGTCGAACGCATGGCCTGGGCATGGTTGCTGACGATGCCCGTGTCGGGCACGATCGCCTATTTTCTCATGCGGATGCTGCAAAGTTTCGGCGTAGCATAGCCCAGTCTCACCGCAACATATTTGGTGGTGGTTGGCATCGGCGGCAATGCCGAACTGCGGCCGCTGGCGAGCGTGTGACCGTCGCGTCCTGGCGGGCGCGGCATGGGATGGTGGGTTTTTGATTCCCGCAGGCTCAAAGAACCAGCTTCGTAGCTAGGTTCTCAGGGCGACAACAGCAGTCGGCCCGGAGATTCGAGGTAGCCGATCACTTCGTTAAGAAAACGTGCGGCGGCGGCGCCGTCCACGATACGGTGGTCGTAAGACAGACTCAACGGCAACATCAATCGCGCTACAACCTGGTCGTCTTTGGCGACCACGGCCATTTTGCGCGAGCGACCGGCGAGCAGGATCGCCACTTCGGGATGGTTGATGATCGGCGTTGAATACCGGCCGCCAACGGCGCCCAGGTTGCTGATCGTAAACGTTCCGCCACGGAGATCGTCGAGCGTTTGTTGGCTGGCGCGCACTTTTTCGGCCGCCGCTTGAATGCTTTGGGCGATTTGTGGGATCGACATGCGATCGACGCCTCGCAGTACGGGAACGATCAGGCCGCGGTCGGTATCGACGGCGACGCCGAGATTCACGTAATGCTTGTAGATGACCTCCCCCGCTTCCATGTCGAGCGACGCATTCAGCGTCGGGTGCTGTTTCAGCGCCAGAGCAACGGCCTTCAGCACAAAGGCCAACGAAGTCAACTTGATGCCGGAGTCGGTGTAGCTGGCGGCGCTGTCTTTTCGCAGGTCTTCAAGCTCGGTAATATCGGCATCGTCGAAATTCGTCAGATGCGGAATCGTCGAAACCGAGCGGACCATGTTCGTGGCAATCGTCTTACGGATTTTGGTCATCGTCTCACGGTGGACTGGACCATAGCCGTCGACGTCGGATGCGCCGGCCAATTCGCTGAATCCTGCCGCAGTGGACGCGACGGCATTTGCTTGGCGGACGGCGTTGATGACGTCTTCGCGTGTAATGCGGCCATCTGCGCTGGTGCCCCGGACCCGGTTCAAATCCACGCCAAGTTCGCGAGCCAAGCGCCGGACGGCAGGGCCGGCGGGGGCGGCAAGTGCTGCGATGGTCGAACCTTCGTCGGTTTCGCCGGGCCGTGGCTTCGACGCTGGCGAAGAGCTGTGACCATTCTCTTCGCGCGGCTGGAGTCGTGGCGGCGGTTCATGGGGCGTTCGAGTCGTGGCGGCGACGGGCTCGGCCGCCTTTGCTGCCGGCACTTGTGGTATTGGCTTACTAGTGGCGGTCGCCGCAGGTTTCGCAGGTACAGGTTTTGCGGCCGGTGCAGTGGATTTCGGCGCTGGTGCCTTCACAGTGGTTGGCGCGGCTACTGGCGCAGGGGCAACCGACAAGATCACCTGTCCGGGCTTGACGGTTTGTCCCTTGGCCACGTGAATCTTAGTGACTTTGCCGGCTGTGTCGGACGGTACCGCGATGACGGCTTTCTCGGTTTCAAGTTCCAGCACGTCTTGATTGGTTTTAATGAAGTCGCCCTCGGCGACCATGACAGAGACGACGTCGCCAGAATCGATATTTTCGCCCAAGTCGGGCAGTTTGAAGTCAGGCATGAAGAAATTTCGAAAGGTCTGGGAATGGAAGTTTGTCCGTAGCCGATTGTTGAAACAACCTATTATTGCAGCGCCGGGGCGGTCGCGCAAACGGGGCTTTCGCAAGGGCTGGGCCGATTTTTCGCGATGTAACGAAAAAAACGGTCAATTAGCCGCGGTTAGGTGGAAGTCTGGAGAAAAATTCATCAGAACCTCGGAGGGCCATCCCTTATTCTACGCTTGTCTGAACCGCTCTACAGCGACGTTACTGGGGAGATACGATGCTTGCCAATGCCACGACCAGCGTGCTTCGAGTTGGATGTATCGCCGCGAAGTTGGACACGACTATCGACCAATTGCGTGAGTTGCTGGAACAAACCGAAATCCGCCAGTTACCGGTGGTGGATGATGACGGGAAAATTGTCGGACTGGTCAGCCGGCGCGATCTCGCCCATGCCGCCTATCAGGCGGGCGCAAAAAGCGAATCTGGATCGCGCGAATTGTTCGGTCAGCGGACGGTTGCTCACGTGATGTCGCGGCAGGTGATGAGCGTTGAGGGAGCCGATTCTGATGAGGCCGCCCTACAAGCGATGGTTGCCCATCGGTTTCATTCGATTCCTGTAACGCAACGCGGTCAACTCGCCGGCTCGATCTGTGGTCTCGATTTTCTCAAGAAGGTTGCCTATGGAAGCTGGCCGGGACACAACGAGCCCATTCGGCATCGGATGCGCTCGCCTGGCCATACGATCGATGCGGACGATACGCTGGAACGTGCGTTTGAAGCGGCCGAATGGCACGCTCAAGAATATGTAGTGGCCGTGCGGAAGTATCGTCCGCTTGGAATTCTCTCGCGAACGGCCATGCGATTGGCCCTGTACTTGGAATCTTCCGAGCCAGAGGCCCAACGGATGAAAGCAATGCCGGTGCATCAGTTGCTGCAGTCTTTGCCGGTGCTGTATCCAGAATCGACGCTAAGCACGGCGGCGCTCACGCTACTCGAACATCGCGCCCGAGTGTTGCCGGTGGTCGATCGCTCGCGCCTGCTCTTGGGAGTTTTGTCGGAAGACAACATTCTGCAAGCGATGGCAGAACTGGTGAACGCATAACGTCAAATGGTCTCAGTTCGCCGCGCGCTACGTTTGCAGTTGGCCGAGATGCCAGCCCCGGATTGCGGAATTTTTCAGCGGGCAATTGGCGAGTTGAAGTAGCTGCCGAGGAGAAATTCCTGGAAGCTTGCCAATGCCAATTAAGCGGTCGCCACCAGGCTATGTCGTGACCTTGCTGATCCGCACTTGGGTATGCAATTGACGATGTCCCGTGCGGCGGCGCGAGTTCTTGCGGCGGCGGAACTTTTGCACGTACAACTTGGGGCCTTGCGTTGGACCTAGAACTTCGGCCGTCACATTTGCGCCTGAGACAAGGGGCTGGCCGATCTGCGGGCTGTCGCAATCGCCGATGGCTAATACGCGTTCAAAGGTAATCGTTTCTCCGGTCTGAACATCTCGAAAGTCGATATCCAGCACTTGGCCTTCTTCGACTTTGAGCTGTCGAGAACCGTCGGTCACAATGGCATACATGGCAATTCACTCCCGCAGACGATAGCAAAATGGGTAATCTGCCAGTCTACTCGATTCTCACCGAGCGGTCGAGACGGTGGTCGCGGCCGCCGGCAGTTTTACTTCTCGGCCGCCAGCATCGAGGCACTCCATCAGCAGGTGCTCGGGGGCCGCTCCTTCGCGGCCGTAGACCTGGATATTCATATTCCCCTGGTCTTCTAAGTGAGCAATTTCTCGGCGTTTTTTATTGTGAAGATAGTTGGCGACCTCTTCCGCGACGGTTACGGACACTCGAGCGACCCCCTCTCGTTGGGCAGCGAAGGCAAGTAACCGCACCACTTCAATCGCCATGCTTTCCGCCGTCTTGACGACCCCTGTGCCGGTGCAGCAAGGACATTCTCGGTACACGCTGCGCTTCAGGCTGGGACGGATTCGCTGGCGAGTCATTTCGATCAGTCCGAAGGGGCTGGTCCGCAAGATTTTCGTCCGGGCGCGGTCGCGGCGCATGGCTTCGCGCAAGGCGCGTTCCACGTTGCGGCGATGTCGTTCCTTGCGCATATCGATGAAGTCGTTCACAATCACGCCGCCCAAGTCGCGCAACCGCAACTGCCGGGCGATTTCCTTCGCGGCTAGCAGATTCATTTGGTAGGCGGTTTCCTCAGCGCTGTCTTCGGCGCGGAAGTTGCCGCTATTGACGTCGATGGCCACGAGCGCCTCCGTTTGATCGACCACGATCGATCCGCCCTGCTTGAGTGGCACTTTGCGCTGCTGAATTTTCGTAATTTCCGTTTCAATGCTGTATTTGTGAAATAGCGGCTCGCGGCCTTCGTAGAGTTGGAGTCGGCTCACATACCGGGGCATGACGATTTGCAAAAATTCTTTGGCGCGTTCGTAAGCGCTCGGCTCGTCGATGAAGATCGAGTCGACTTCGCCGGTGAACATATCGCGGATCGTGCGAATGATCATGTCGCTTTCTTCATAGATCGTGACCGGCGCTGGATGCTTCTTGATCCGCCGCGAGATCACCTTCCACAGCCGCAACAGATAGGCCAAGTCGCGCGAAATTTCTTTCTTGGTGCGATCGACGCCGGCCGTGCGGACGATAAATCCCAAGCCGCGAGGCGGATTCAGCTCGTTCATGATGTCTCGGAGCTTGCGGCGAGCGACGTCGTCCTCGATCTTGCGCGACACACCGACGCGGCCCAGCGCCGGCATCAACACCAGATAGCGGCCTGGAATACTGATATACGTGGAAAGCGTTGGGCCTTTGGTGCCAATGCCCTCCTTGATGACTTGCACGAGCAGTTCGTCACCGCGACGAAGAATATCTTGGATCGGCGGCTTGATGCGGGGACGCATTCCAGGTCGGCTGCGTCGATTGCGGCGCGGGCCGTCTTCATCGAAATCTTCGTCATCGGCATCGGCTTCGAGGTCGCCGTTGCCATTGGCAACGGATTCGCCGACGGCCTGTGGTTCGTCGTGCCGCCAGGGGCGATCGCGCCGGTCGCCGCGGCCACCGCGCTCGATCGGCGCATCGGGGTCGTAACCCCCCTGGCGAAAATATTGCGATTCGACGTCGCTGATATGCAAAAATCCGTTGCGGCCGACGCCGAAATCGACGAATGCCGCTTGGATGCTCGGCTCGATGTTTACCACTTTGCCTTTATAGATGTTGCCGACATAATTGTCGGCACTGCTGCGTTCGATATAGAGCTCTTCGAGGATTCCATCTTCAACGACCGCAATCCGACATTCTTCCGGCTGCGAGACGTTGATCAACATTTCTTGCTTCATGAGAGTGGGTTTCTTTCTGAGAATTGATGGTTTGGCGGAGGATGGAGCGCGCTGAAAATGGCAGTTCACTCGATCTCCACTTTTGTACGTGTTAAAAAACAACCTTCATACTCCAGGTCGGACACGCCGAGCGCTGCGAGCACTTCGCGCGGGCGGGCGCTGCCTGTGCGGTCGACGATCAGTTGCACATGCAGATTTCCATCGTCGGTCAACGATAGCTCGGAAATCAAAGGGCGCAAATCGAGCGGCGCTTTGCGGCCTTCGCGCTCGATCGGCAATGCCTCGCTTTGCCAGACTTCAAGGAGTCTGGCGGCCAATGCTGCTCGTCGATCTGTAGGAATCGGAAATTCAAATGTGACACGCTTAGCTTGCGCTTTGCGATCTGGTGCCGAGAGCACTTCAATGTCGCCGATCACCATCCCTGGCGGCAATTCCGGAGCGAGGGCCGATCGCAGCGAATCGGCCGTGTGATCCTCGGCCAAGTCGACTTCCAGCATCTCGTCCGCCCCCGCAATGCCCACCGCCAAGGCCGAAGGAAAATTCAGCCGAGGCTTGGGATGAAACCCTTCGGTCATGCTGAGTGCAACGCCAGCTCGACGAAACAGCCGCTCCCACAATCGCATCAAATCGCGGTGGCTGATCCAACGAAGATCGTCTTGTTTGCTGAATCGAATTCGCACGCGCTGGCGGGGCACGAGGTTGGTCCGTGGTCGGCGGTTCTTGGTCCGTGTCGATCGATCGGCGGTCGTTGCCAGCGACCATCGATGACCGATCACCGAGGGGTTATCGTTTATCTAATTCCGGGGCAATTTTCTTCAATTCTTCGCGCAACATCGCTTTGATGTCGCGCGCGTTTTCCATCGCGAGCGCCCGCTGCGCAACGGTTTCGCATTGAGCGACATTCGCGGCGCGAATCAGTCGCTTGATTTCCGGGATTGCGCTGGGCGTCACGCCGAATTGGCGCAATCCCAAGCCGAGCAGCAACTGGGTGTAGGCCGGATTGCTGCTCATGCGGCCGCAAAGGCTTGCCGAAACGTCGGCCCGCTTCGTCGCCTGAATCGTCATGTCGATCAGCCGCAGCACGGCCGGGTCGGTTGAGTTATATAGGGCCGCCACGTCCTTGTTCGCGCGATCGACGGCCAGTGTATATTGAATCAGATCATTCGTGCCGATGCTGACGAAATCGACCTCTTCGACGAATCGGTCAATCATCAATACGGCCGAGGGCACTTCGACCATCATGCCGACCGGGAGATCGCGATTGAAGGCTACCTTGTTTTCTTCCAGGTCTTCCATCACATCGACCAGCAGCATGCGAGCTTGGCGCAGCTCCAGCAGCGTGGTGATTAGCGGGAACATGACCCGTACGTCGCCTAACGCGCTGGCCCGCAAGATGGCGCGCAGTTGCGTACGGAACAACGGCAAATTTCGCAGCGACATGCGGATGCTGCGCAGCCCCAGCACCGGATTGCGCTCTTCCTCGGGGCTGGGCATTTGGGCAAGCTTGTCGGCGCCGAGATCGAGCGTGCGGATGATGACGGGTTTGCCCGCCATGGCGCGGACGACCTGCGAATAAGCCTCGTAATGCGTTTCTTCCGTTGGCTCGATGTCGGTCGAAAGATACAAGAACTCGGTGCGGTACAAGCCGATGCCGTCGGCCCCGCGCTCCACGCAGTGCTCGACTTCGTAGGGAAATTCAATGTTTCCGAGCAGTTCCACGCGCACGCCGTCGGTTGTTTCGGCGGGCAGGTCGCGAATGCTTTCCAATCGTGTCGCCAAGGTGCGCAGTTCTTCGGCTTCGTGCCGATAGCGGGCAACGGTTTCTTCGTCGGGCTGTAGGATGACAACACCTTCGTTGCCGTCCAAAATCACCAGTTCGCCTCCGGAAACGTCGGTGACGAACGGTCCGACGCCGACTACCGCAGGAATTTCCATCCCTTCGGCGACGATCGCCGTATGACTGCCGGGACCGCCGATTTCGGTCACAAAGCCGCGGACGAATTTGCGGTCGAGATTTGCGGTCTCGCTGGGAGTCAGATCGTGCGCTAGAATCACGACCGGCGAAGTGAGCTTCGACAGTTCTTCGCGGCGGCGGCCGAGCAGATTCCGCAATAACCGCTTTTCCACGTCAAAGATGTCGCTGGTGCGTTCGGCTAGGCTGCCGCCAGGAAGTTGTTGGAACACTTTGGCATAGCGGCGCATCGTTCGGCTGATTGCGTACTCCGGCGAATAATGCCGGTCGCGGATCATGCTCTCCAATTCCGACCGCAGCTTGGGGTCGGTGAGTATTTGCAGATGAGCGTCGAAGATGATGGCATACTGCCGACCCAACTCTTTGGCGACCGCATCGCGATTATGCTGGATTTCGACCGCCGCGGCATGGACTGCTTTGCCAAACCGATCCAGTTCTTCGTCAACCGCATCGCGCGAAACGAACCGCCGCGGGATGCGGAATCCCTCGGTGCCCATCACCAAGGCTTCGCCGATGGCGACTCCCGGTGAAACGGCAATCCCTTGAAGTCGCTGCATGGGATCCGTTGTTCGGTGTCACACGGCAACCGATCGGACGGCGGATGCGATTTCGCGCAACTGCCGCGATCGGTCGAAAACGGCCGCGGGCCTTGATTCGGCAGGTTAATCGGCGAGTGTGGTAGGAGGGGAATCCGTTCTGCGGCAAGATTTGCCGATGCGCCGACGGCGCGGGTTGGTGATTGGATTCGCCGCTTACGGGCTCGGCGTCAACGTGCGTTTTGGCCCGGCATGACCAGCTTTCCTTGCCGAGTGGGCACGACCGGTGTAGCGCAAGACGATTCGTCGATCGCGCCGGCCGGCTAGCCCTGGGTTTGTTTCGGTTCTTGTTCGTCGTCCGCAAAGTCGCTGGCGATCAATTCTGCCAAGGCGGTCGCGGCCTCTTCGGCGTCGGGACCGATTGCTTCGATTCGGACCTCGCTCCCTTGTTCGATGGCCATCGTGAGCAAATCGAGGATGCTCCGGCCATCGACGCGCTGCCGGTCGCGTACGATTTCAATCTTGGCCTGATATTTCTTCGCCAGTCCAACGATCAAGCTTGCCGGACGCAAGTGAATTCCCAGCGGGTGCTTCACTACGGCGGTGCAGCAGGCTTGTTCGTCGCTCATTCTTGGGTGTCTGGGTGTCCAGGAGTTGAAGCGTCTGGAGCTATCGTTCGGATGCCAGGCGCCAAAACATCCAGATCACCTAAACGCCTGTCGCTTAACTACCAAATTGATTATTGTCGGCTTCCACCAACAGTTGCCAGATTTCGTCCGCCGATTTTGCTTGCTTGAGGAACTTGCAGAAAGTGTCGTTCCGCAATTGGCGCGAGATGTTTTCCAGCGCCCGCAAATGTTCGCCCGGCCGATCGGGAGGCGAAATCAATAAAAAAAATAGTTGCACCTTTTCGCCATCGAGGCTGTCGAAATCAACGCCTTGTTGGCTGACGGCGACGGTTCCCAGCAATTGGCTGACGCTGGGATGTTTCGTGTGCGGCACGGCTACGCCGCGACCGATGCCGGTGCTGCCTAACTCTTCCCGTTTCATGATGGCGCGAGTGATGCTGTCCAATTCGCCGGAAGCAATCTTGCCGGCGTCCAACAGTGCTTGCGTCGTTTCGCGAATTAACCCTTCCTTATCCTCCGCATGCAGGTCCGCTCGGATTGCTTCACGACTGACAAAGTCGGCAAACTTCATAGATGATTTGTCCTTTCTGAACGCAGGGATCGGGGTTCAGGGGGCAGCGATCAGTCAATGCGGTGAGAAATATCCGCTTCCATGGCTGATCTTGGTACCCTCAAACCTCGACACCTCGTTTAGGCTTCTCGCGCGGCGGCCTCTTGCTTGGTCGCATGGTTTCGCGCGCGAGCTTGCACTTTCTCTTTATACTTACGCAATTGTTGTTCGAGTTTTTGCACCGTGCCGTCGAGACTTCGCCACAAATCGCCCGATTGCTCGGTGGCGACAAAATCGTGCTTATGCTCGGCATCGACGCGGAGATCGACAACGGGCGTGGTTTCGTGTTCCAAGTCCACGGTCACTTCAATGGCGGTGACGCGCTCGAAGTACCGCTCCAATCGTGCCACCTTGGCGGCGATTTTCGATCGTGTCGCGGCACTCAAGTGTCCGTGCCTGGAGGTGATGTTGATTTGCACCGCAGCCGACTCCCCGCAGATAAAGCCTCGTAAAACAGTCTGTTCCAACCGGCCGCGATCCGCTCGCGGCGGCCTACCCAGCCCGCGCCTGGTTGGTCCAAAGACCGCCCAGAATCCAAGTCCATCATCTTAACGCAAAGCCCAGCGATTCACCAAGAGGGACGATTTTGCCGAAAATTCCGGGATTGTCGTGGCGGTGGGGGGGAATCGTGGACGAGCCTTCGACGAGCGACAACCGTGGATGGTATGATAAAAGTTTCAGCCTACCGCGATGTGGGCAGGCAATACGCCAGCGTGCCATATACTATTCCAATTCGTTGACTCTTGTCCAGACTTCCATTCCTCGATCATCATGAATTCGCTTCATCAACGTATCAGCAAGAAAGCAGCCAAGGTCGGCGTGGTTGGACTAGGCTATGTGGGGCTGCCCCTGATCCGCTCATTCCACCGCGCCGGCTTCCCGACGCTTGGCTTTGATGTGGATGCCGAAAAGATAAAGTGCTTGCAGGCGGGGCACAGCTACATCAAGCATATTCCCGCCAGTTGGATTAGCGACTGGGTGAGTTCGGGCAGATTCGAGCCGACGGCGCAAATGTCGCGGCTGGGCGAGGCCGATTGTATTTTGATTTGCGTGCCGACGCCGCTCAGCGACAGCCGCGACCCCGACCTTTCGTACGTGGCTGGTACAGCCGAGCAAATCGCGAAGACATTGCGGCCGAATCAGTTGATCGTGCTGGAAAGCACCACTTATCCTGGCACGACCCGCGATGTCGTGAAGCCGATCCTCGAAGCAACAGGCTTAACGGCCGGCCGCGATTTCTTTCTGGCCTACAGTCCCGAGCGGGAAGATCCCGGCAACCCCAACTTTACGGCCAATGCAATTCCAAAAGTGGTCGGCGGAAACGATCCGCAAAGTTTCGAATTGGCGCACGCATTGTATTCGTTGGCAGTCGATAAGACGATTCCAGTTTCCAGTTGCGAGGTGGCCGAGGCGTGCAAGATCTTGGAAAACACCTATCGAGCCGTCAACATTGCGATGGTCAACGAACTCAAGATGCTGTTTGACCGGATGGGGTTGGATATTTGGGAAGTCATCGAGGCCGCGAAAACCAAGCCGTTTGGGTTCCAGGCGTTTTATCCCGGGCCTGGCTTGGGCGGCCACTGTATCCCGATCGACCCGTTTTATTTGACGTGGCTGGCGCGCAAAAACGGTCTGACGACCCGATTTATCGAACTGGCCGGTGAAGTGAACGCATTCATGCCGCAATACGTCGTTCAGCGACTGTCCGAGGCGCTCAACGAGCAAGGTAAGCCGATCAAGGGGAGTAATATCAGCTTGCTCGGTATGGCGTACAAGAAGGACGTAGACGACCCTCGCGAAAGCCCGTCATTTACACTGATGGAGCTATTGCTCGCACGCGGGGCAGAGCTCACATACAACGACCCGCATGTGCCGCGGCTGCCGAAAATGCGACACCATGAGGTGCCCGACTTGTCGAGCCAGGAACTAACCGCGAAGTATCTGGCGGCGCAAGATTGCGTGCTGATTGCCACCGATCACTCGGCGTACGACTACGATTTCATCGTCGAGCACTCGCAACTCGTCATCGATACGCGCAATGCGACCAAGCATGTGCGCGAACAGCGCGAGAAGATTCGAAATGCCTAGTTTACTTCTTGGCGAGTTTGCTTTCCCGCCGTTTTTTTCGCTCGGCCTGAGCGGTTGTGAGTTCATTGCGATCGAGTTGGCCGTCTCCGTTGGCGTCAAATTTCTGTAACCGTTCACGGCCTTAGCTGCGGAGCAGTCTGGGGGCGGTTTGGTTTTGGAGTTGAGCGCGAATCGATTCGAGCAGGAAGGCGAAGAAGTTGCGGTGCTGCT
>JADZDJ010000163.1 GCA_020851115.1 Pirellulales bacterium | reverse complement strand
TCCCGTGGCGTCCATCATGCTACGAACATGTTTAGAAATTCGACGGCTGGCACCGGCACCCTCTCCCTCCGGGAGAGGGCAGGGTGAGGTGGCTTGACTTCTGGTGCTTCACCTCGCCCGGGCCCTCTCGCAAAGGGAGAGGGAGAATTCTAAAACATGCTCTCAGAGCGTCGCCTCCACTTCAGACAGGCTTTCGTCAAGTATCCAAACAGCGCGGTCGATGTGCTCCCGCTCGACGACCAGCGGAGGCGCGAGTGTCAGGACGTTTCCCATCGAGATTTTGAAGTTTAGCCCGCGGCGCAAAGCGGCGTAGAGCACCGCGTCGGCCGCGGCCGTGGCCGGCTCCTTGGTTTCCGCGTCGAGAACGAGCTCGATTCCCAACAGGCAACCGCGGCCACGCACATCGCCAATTAATTGGTGGGCAGCCTGCAACTCGCGTAGTTTCGACAGCGCGTACTCACCCATTTGCGCGGCGTTTTCGACAAGGCGTTCTTCCTCGATAATATCGATCGTGGTGAGTGCCGCCCGGGTCGTAACCGGGTTCTTTTCATGGGTATAGTGGCCGTACGCCACGTCACCGCAGACATCATGTTCCGCCTTGATAAGAACGGCCGAAATCGGCAGAATTCCGCCGCCCAGCGCTTTGCCAAGCACGAGGATATCGGGAGTCACCCCTTCATGTTCACAGGCAAACATGCGGCCGGTTTTGCCGAGGCCAGTCGGAATCTCATCGAAGATCAGCAGTGCGCCGAATTCATCGCACGCCTGGCGAATCTGCCGCCAAAAGCCGGGCGGGGCCACGTAAGGCACTGCCCGCATGGGCTCGGCAATAACGGCGCAAACATCTCCCTCTTTTTCGAGGATGTACTGGATCATTTTGGCGCACAAATCGCCGCTGCCTTCCGAAACTCCCCAGGCGTTTCGATAATCGCCGAAAGGCGGCACGAGTTGCGCTCCCGGAAGCAGTGGCCCGATTGGCGCGCTGCGAAACATCTGTTCGCCGCCGATCGAACGGGCGGCAAAACCGGAGCCATGATAGGAATCCCAGAAGGAGATTGTTTTGAATCGGCCCGTTGTCGCCCGTGCATAGGCAATCGCGATCTCTATCGCATCCGAACCGCTCGGGGCGAAGAGGACTTTGCTTAAATCTCCGGGGGCAATCTCCACGAGCCGCTCGGCCAGCTCAACCGCCGACTCACACGTGAACCGCCGTGGCGCGAATGTAAGCTCGCCGAGCTGTTCCGTCACTTCGCGAATAAGCCGCGGATGAGCATGGCCGATATGATGGACGTTATTGCCATGGAAATCCAGGTAGCGGCGCCCGTCGCAATCTTCGATCCACACTCCTTCGGCTCGCCGTACTGCCGACAAACACGGGGTCGAAACCGACTGCCGAAGGAATACCTTGGCATCGCGTTCAACCAGTCGCCGACTTTCTGGACCGACGGACGATTTGACCCAGGCGCTTCGATTCGGCGACGAGTTTACGTCTCCCTCTCCAAGTGCAGGAATTAAGGCAGGGTAGGTGGCCATGGCGGATGTCGATGGAACTCAGGATTTTCGAAAAAGGACGGCGGAGAAGCAGGAGAACTGCAAAGTCCAAGGGTAAGGGGTCAGGTCCATGTTTTCGGCCGACGGTTGTGTGGTTGGGGCAAGGCACGCTGGCCGAAAAATGGACCAGACCCCGACTTTGCAGTTCTCCCGGGCGGAGAAGACAAACACTCATTATCGGCTACAATCCGAGTAACGCCAAGTGAATTAGCCACCGTTCGTTGCTTCGTGCGCAAAATAACGTGCCGGATTTCGCACTGCGTCAACTGCGCTGTCCGGCGGTTCAGACGGTACAATTCACGCTTGAGTCATTGCTCGAGTCGCCAGCGAAAGCGGCATTATTGGCTGCCGGTGCAATTACATGCAATGGGAACCGTACAATGATTGGTCGAATGCTCGTCCTTGGTAGTCTCGCCCTGTCCCACACGATTGTCGTGACCGCTGTCCAAAACGATGTCGATATGCTGAAACTTCACGCTCGTTGCCGGCAGTCGGTCGCTGACTCCCAAGGTGAGTTCGCGGTTGCCGAAAAAACGCTTGAGTGGCAACCACGGAAGACGGCAGTGGTCGTGGTCGATATGTGGGATCAACATTGGTGTCGCGGCGCGGCGGAACGAGTCGCGGAAGTCGCCGGCCCGCTGGATAAGTTTGTTTCGGCGGCTCGGCAGCGAGGCCTACTGATTGTGCACTGCCCGAGCACATGCGTAGATTTTTACCAGGATAGCCCGGCACGCCGCCGGGCGGTCGAGGCGCCGTTCGCCAAGCCGCCTATCGAGTTGGCGAAATCGCAACGGTGGGGCACAGCCTGGGCCTGGCCCGACAAACCGAGAGAGCCGGATCTGCCAATCGACGATACCGATATGGGCTGCGACTGCGAGCAGCCGTGCACAATCAGTGCTCCGTGGACACGGCAAACCGCCATGATCGCAATGGACGAGGAACGAGACGCGATCACCGACAATGGCCAAGAGCTCTACAACCTGTTTGCTGAAAAAGGAATCGATAACGTAATTATTTGTGGCGTGCACTTGAATATGTGCGTGCTGGGGCGGCCATTCGCAATTCGCGAACTCGTAAAACTTGGCAAGAATGTGGTCCTGGTGCGCGATCTGACCGACACCATGTACAACCACCGCATGAGACCTTACGTCAAGCACTTTGCCGGCACGGACCTTGTCGTCGAACACGTGGAAAAGTATTGGTGCCCGTCCATCGTGAGTACCGATCTTGTTAGCGGCCAGCCGTTTCGTTTCCAAGCGGACCATCGTGGTCGAGCGGCTAAGCAAGGTGGACAAAAGCAAGGCCGCTAATGCGTTGCCGCCGGAATTGACGCCGTTTATTCCGCGGTGCGCAGAAAAGTGGCTAATCGCTCGAGTTGATCGGTGCCGATGAGGTCGACCTCCGCCGCGCGAAGCTCTTGCCAACAAGCTTCGTTCTCCGGCGTTTCCCAGAATCGCACAACACGCCCCTTGGCCTGGACCTTGCGCACGATCTCGCGCAGCTTGGTTCGCTCGTCCCCAGGCATCGGGCCGCTGCCCTTCCACGAGAAGTGATTGCTCCAGTTATCGCTGATCATCGGCATGACGCGTGCCGGTGCCTGGCTATCCAAATCGCTCAAGCGACCGTCGACTCCGAAGAATCGCGGAGCACGATCGGCAGCATCAATTTTGGGACGATTCCCACTGACGACGACGGTGATCGCGCCGGGATGCACAACGCCATCCTCGACGTAAGTCATCATGGAACGGTATCCCAGAAGTATCTTACTCAAGACCGCAATGGTCGGATCCGCATCGGTTTTGATATCGACGAGCAGAAAAAACCGCGTGGCTAGTGGAAACACACTTTTGCCATTCGCCTGAACACGGCGTGCAAGCGGCGTCAGATAGAGCGACTCCAAGGTACTGTCCGCTTTCAGCTCGTCGCGCGCATGGCCGACCAACAGCTTGCCGTTGACCAGAAAGACGTCGGCCTCGACGCTGGCGAAGCCCTGGTCGAGGGCATCCAGCAGAGGGCGGTCGTGCCAATAATCGTTGTGAGCGTGCGCTTTAAGCAACGGTTCGGCCGCAACCGCGCGATCACGCGCTGCCAAGCCCAACGTGAACAGGCAAATCAACGAGAGCCACGCCGCCCAGCGCATCTCACCGACGACAGCCGTTTTCTTGGATGTAAATGCCATCGGATTTACGACGTTGCCCGCCGCGAATATGGTCGGCCGATCAAAAGACTTACGATCAACAAGCTGCACGCGGACGGTTCGGGCACCTCCGATGTTCCCAACCCGGCACCGGCGACATAACGCACGATTCCCGTATGCTCCTGGTTACCCGCGGTGGAGTATTGGAACACGAGATCGCGGGCATCGACCGTGGTGTTGTAGCCGCTGCCAATGGAACGAGTGGAAAACGTTGAATTCCCAAGCAGGAAGAATTCCAAGAGTTGACCGTTCGACGCGATAACTGTTTCCCACGATTGTCCGTCCGCAAGGACCTGTCCGAATTGCTGCCGCCAGAGAGCATAATCTTGCTGGTCGGCAATGCCGTCGCCATTCGCATCGCCGCCGTTACTTGTGCCGACGGCATTTCTCCAACGAACAAAGTCAGCCGCATCCACGGAGTTTGAGTTGTTAAAATCGGCGCTGAGCAGCGGGGTTGCCCCGTAATTTTGGGCATCCAGATTGCCCGTTTTCCAGCCGGTCGCGTTCAGTGAGTTCGCGGCGCTCGTAACTTCGTATCCGGTAATCTGCGTGGCGCCGAGGATGGTCATTTTCCCTGTTGTGCTGTTTACTTCCAACACGGTTGGGGTGAAGACCTGCACGTTATCGATGGCCCACCACCAGTCGTTGCCGGCATTGAGCAGGCCAAATTCCAGAATCATGCTCGCAGCCCCGGCCGGATTATTCAGATTGACGGCGACCGTTTCATTCGTGGCGTCGTTCTTGTAGTACGCGCTGGATGGATTTGATTCCCAGCGAAGCACTTCATTGAAGCTTGCCCCGCCGTCGTAAGACACACGGATTCTTGCCGTCTGATTGTTCGTGTCCGTGGGTCCGTCGTCGCAGCATTCGTCGCGCCAGCTGGACGAGAAGGAAAGCTGAGCGGTATTCGCCGCGGCTGCTGCCAAGGAAATAGCCGGCGACTTGAACAACGCATTGTAATATCCGACAAATGGTGTGCCGTTAATGGGATTGCCTTTGTCGTCCCATTCATCGGGGTCGGCCACCGCGACGACGCCCTGCCCAAGCGTAAACTCGCCGCGTTGCTGATCACCGGCTGCCGACACCCACCACGATTTATTCGCGAAACTCCAGCCTTCCCACTCGGTGACGCCGCGGCTGTTGTCGGCGACGAACGGCACGCCGCTATCGTCCACAAGCCATCCTGGCGGCGGCGTCCCGGTCCAGGCCTGGGTGCTGGACAGCGTTTCGTCGACGTTTGGCCCGAGTGTCAATCCGTCAAAGTTTTCAAAGAACAGTGTGTTATTGGCTGTCGCCGTACCAGGGACACCTGAATGTGCCACCGACAGCAGAATCAGAATTTGGAGCCATCGGCGGCGAAGCCGGCGGCGTGAAATTCCACCCCAACCGAGAAACAACAATATGCCAGCGCTGCCCATGACCAGCGTCGAGGCTTCCGGCACGCTCTGAATCGACGCAAATGCTCCCGCACCATTCGCGGTGTCAAAATACTGTCGAAACAGGGCCACGTCGTGCAGCGAGTGCTGTCCGTCCAGGTCGAGGTCACCCAAAAGGTACGCGTCGATATTCGCCAACCCGGCTAAACTGGTCTCCGCTCCGGCCTTGAACGCGTTCCAATCATGAACGTCGATTACACCGTCATCTGTCAGGTCGCCCGGAGTGGCGAGGGCGGAGCGATCTCCCGGTTGTACGAACTGGCCCGCAAACGAGATGGCTTCACCGGGGCGCGCCAGGTCAATGAGGACTTCGAAAGAGTTG